>CAYLSR010000392.1:0-2051 GCA_964385855.1 uncultured Mogibacterium sp. | reverse complement strand
CGGGATGCCATTAAAGTACCTCCATTCTCTCGGATCGATCATAGATTGACGACTGCCTCCCGAATCTCTGTCGGATTCTCTCCAATCATTATGCGGGATTTGCCCGCGCGTTTCAAGTATTCCTTGCAACATCCCAGCTGATGTGGGCGATCGTCGTCAGCTCGCTCCCCTCCAGCTGGTAGCTGATCCGCTCCGGTGTCTCACAGCGCAGGATGTGCCGGTCGAGGTAGTCCCGAAGCTTCTGCTCCTGCTCCTCCGTCAGGCCGTACTGGAAGGAATTCCGGATGCGGGTCTCGATTGCTTCCCGCGAGTCGTATCCGGACCGCTTCATGGAGTGGCGGATCACCCGCAGCTCCGGGAAGAGATCCCGGTCGAGCAGTTCGTTGAGGATGTAAAACTGGCAGCCGTAGCCCGGCCGCTCATAGCCGATCGCTTTGGCCACGCCCCGGTCGTAATGCGGAGACGGCGTGTCCCAGGCGCCGATGCAGACCTTGCGCTTCGCGACGGACTCCAGCTTCTTCAGCGCCTCCGTCAGGTCTTCGAAGACGATCGACCGCGACGCAATGACGACATCGCACTTCGGCAGGTCCCGCACGCTCCAGTCTTCGTTCCAGTCGAGCAGGATCGGGTGGATGCGGTCCGCCACGCCGGCTTCCTCCGCGCCGAGCATCAGGTAGTCCAGCATGCGCGGGCTGAAATCCGCCGCCCAGACCTCATGGCCCTGCTGCGCGAACGGGATCGCCAGAACGCCGGAGGCACAGCCCATGTCGAAGATCGTATCACCGGGCAAAAACCCCGAGAACTCATAGAACTGCGCGATGTAAGGATCGTCCATGCCGGGGTCGTCCTTCCTCCGGAACGTCGGCGCGAAGTCATCCCAAAAGTCCACCGAGTGGTTCTTGTTCATCGGCAGCCAGTGCTTTTTCCACAATGCATTCCAGTCGATCCTGTCCATTTCGTCCTCCCGAGCATGTCCGGATGCTCCCGTTGTCATTCGTTGGTATTTTGGGGTTTTAAAAAAAACAGAGCACCCCGCCTCTATTATGCGGGAATGCTCCGTCAGATTCAAGCAGGTTCTGTCACTAGATGCCGACCATCACGGAAGTCGCCTTGATGACCGCGGTCGCCTCCACGCCCGGCGCAAGGCCGAGTTCCTTGATCGCGCTCATCGAAATCGTCGCTGTGATCGTCTGTCCGCCGAGCGCCCCCAGCTTCACGATGCCATTGACGGCGCCTTCCTCCACGGAGAGGACCTTGCCCGGGAACTGGTTTCTCGCGCTGAGGCACAGCTCACCTTTGCCGATCATGACTTCCGTCGCCTTGATGACCGCGACGGCTTTGACGCCCGGCCGGATGCCAAGGTTCTCGATCGAGCCCATGGAGATCGTCGCGGAGACCGGCGTGCCGTTCACGTCGATCGTCACGATGCCGTTGACGGCACCTTCCTGGACCATCGCAACCGTTCCTTCAAACTGATTTCTTGCGCTTAATGCATATTTCATGGAATTCTCCTTTTCTTCTTACGTAAATGGCAGCCGGAAAGAACCGCGCTGCCGTCTGTCTTTTCAGTACCGGAATTCCCCGCTCTTGCCGCCGGTCTTCTCCACCAGGTGGATGTCGCTCATCGTCATGCGCTTATCGATCGCTTTGCACATGTCGTAGATGGTCAGGAGCGCGACCGACACGCCGGTCAGCGCCTCCATCTCGACGCCCGTCTTGCCCTCGGTCACCGCGGTGCAGTACACGGTGATCTCAGACTCTTCTTCATCGATCTCGAAGGTGACCTTCGCGTTTGTCAGGCTGATCGGATGGCACATCGGGACGAGATCCGAAGTCCGCTTGGTTCCCATGATGCCGGCGACCTGCGCCACGGTAAGAACATCGCCTTTTTTGATCTTGTGCCCGAGCACCGCATCCATCACCTCGCCGCTGACCCGGATCTTCCCGGTCGCCACCGCGGTCCGCTTCGTGATGTCCTTGCCGGACACGTCGACCATATATGCGTTTCCGCTCTCGTCAAAATGCGTGAATTCCATTGCGATTCTCCCTCT
>CAYLSR010000391.1:0-2051 GCA_964385855.1 uncultured Mogibacterium sp. | reverse complement strand
AGACCGGAACGGTCCGCTTGACCGCAAGCTCGACGTCGTACACCATCTGCCCCAGGTTCATCTCCGCGACCAGGATCTCTTTTGTCTGCCCGTTGGTCGCGAGCGCATAGAGCTCGTTCTCAGGGAACGGGAACAGCGTGACCGGCCGGAACAGGCCGGCTTTGATCCCTTTTTCGCGCAGCGCGTCGACCGCGGAAAGCGCGATCCTGCCCACCGTGCCGAAGGCGACGAGGACGTATTCCGCGTCTTCGATCTGGTAGGTGTCGTACAGGACCTCGTGCTTCTTCATCTCTTCGAAGCAGTCATGCAGCCGGTAGACCATCTCGCCGAGGGTGTCTTCTTTGCGGTGGATCGAGGTCAGCTTGGCGCACGGCTCCTTCCGGCCATCATGACCGGTCGCCGCCCAGCTCCGGTCGCAGTCGACCGGCTCGACCGTCCGGATCTCCACCGGTTCCATCGACTGCGCGATGGTCGCGTCTCCGAGCACGATCACCGGCGCGCGGTATTTGTCTGCGATGTCAAACGCGTGCTGGACGAGGTCGCAGGCTTCCTGAACGGTGGAAGGCGCCAGCGTGAAGACGTAGTAATCTCCGTGCCCGCCGCCGCGCGTGCTCTGGAAGTAATCCGCCTGCGTGGTGGCCAGGTTCCCGAGCCCCGGACCGCCTCTGTCCATGTTGACGATGACGCAGGGGATCTGCGTCGCCGCGATGTATGAGAGGCCTTCCTGCATCAGGGAGATGCCCGGACCCGCGGAGCTGGTCATCACCCGGAGGCCGGTGCATCCGCCGCCGAACAGCATCGCGGACGCGGCGACTTCGCTCTCCGCCTGGACGAAGACTCCGCCGGACTCCGGCATCCTCGCGGACATGTATTCTGAAATCTCGCTCTGCGGCGTGATCGGGTAACCGAAGTAGCCCTTGCAGCCGCATTGGATCGCCGCTTCGGCGACTGCAGCGCAGCCCTTCATGAGTTTTCTTGCCATGCTCTGATCACCTCTCTGATCTTTCCAGCGCAAGCTCCTTGAGCTTTCGGTAGATATCTTCTTCTTTTGGCGGACAGCCCGGGATGAACGTCTCAAAGCCGGCGGTGCAGCTCCCGATGCCCAGGGCTCCGGACTTGCCCTTGTGCCCCTGACCGATGCTGATCGGCCCCGGGAGCCTGTCCAGCAGGCCTTCGGCCTTCAGGCGGTCCAGCGCGGGGAGCAGGACGCCGTAGCAGGCGCTGCACGAATTGACTTCGTCGACGGCGTAGCTCACGTCCAGCAGATCGTGCTTCGGGAGATCTTCGTAGGGCTCGCCTTCGCAGGTGATCAGCCGGAGCGTGGAAAGATCGCTGCAGCCGACGCCGAGGTGTTCCGCAAGGCCGATGTACGGGACGTCCTCGATCTCGTAGTGGAGCAGGGAACATACAAAGGAATCCACGAGGACCGGGTCGACGGCGGCCATGACGCAGTTGCGCGTGACGGGGTCACCGCCTTCTTCGAAGTGCAGATCGCCGCAGATGTGGTCGATCACGATGAAATCCTGCCGGATCCCGCAGTTCAGGTGCGCGATCGGCTCGTGCAGGCCCATCCGGTGGAACCTGCGCTTCTCGGAGTTCGGGATCAGCCCCTTCATGTTCTTGAGGGCGCAGGTGATATTGGTCTGGCAGTGGCCCTTCAGGACCGGCACGTTGATCAGGAAGTCCCAGTCCCGGACGCAGCTGCAGAGGGAGAGGTCCATGCCGCCGCAGTCCACGGTAAAGCTCTTTTCTTTTTGCGTGTCGATCAGCTTCACGCCGTACTCCTTCGCGAGCGACCGATAGCCGCAGTATTCGAAGGCCTCTGCCGTCTTGTCGCCCACCCAGGAGCCTTCCGCGATGACGATGTCACGGTATCCGCGCTCCTGCAGGAACTCCACGATCCCCCGGACGACTTCCGGGTGTGTGGTCCCGCCGAATTTCGCGGGCATCGGCGTCACCAGATTGGGCTTGATGGCGATTCGGGCAGACGTCCCGGGCAACAGTTCCGCCAGCCCGGCGTGGGTCAGAAGCCGCTTCGTCATGTCCAGATA
>CAYLSR010000390.1:0-2067 GCA_964385855.1 uncultured Mogibacterium sp. | reverse complement strand
CGACCTGTTCAGAGCGTTCGTTAGCGCTTCCCGCGTCGCGGCGGCAACTACAACATATGCTTCCTGCTGTATCGTACAGCATACTGCTGCGTATTACTGCTTGTTACCTGTTACTGCATATTCTGCTGCTGTCTCTTCTTTCGAAGAAGTACGAGGATCGCAGCAAGGGCTGCCAGTGCACTGACTGCAGGTACTGCCACATCCGTGTCATCACCTGTCTTCGCTCCGGTCGCGGTCCTGGTTGTGCCGGAACCTGTAGAAGTCCTGCTGGAAGCAGTAGATCTTCTTGTGCCGGAACTTGCGGTCGAAGTGGGCTTCTTTGTGGTAGAAGCGCCGCCTTCGGAGCCGCCCTGTGAAGGCTTGCTGGCATCTCTGCCGGGTTCGGTCGAAGGCTTGCCGGAATCTCCGCCGGGTCTGGTCGAAGGTTTGCTTCCTTCATCGTCGCTGCCGGAGTCATCTCCAGGCTTGGTGTCCTCTCCGGGCTTCGTGTCTTCTCCGGGCTTGGTGTCCTCTCCGGGCTTCGTGTCTTCTCCGGGCTTCGTGTCCTCTCCGGGCTTCGTGTCTTCTCCGGTATCCGGTTTGGTGACCAGGATCGTATCGTCATCGTCAGTGACGACAGTCGATGCCTCCTTGTCGATCTCACCGTCTTCCGTCAGAACCACTGTGTAGTCGGGAGCCTTCGTGTATCCTTTAGGAGCTGATTCCTCATGGACCGTGTAAGGTCGTCCGGCCCGCAGACCGCGCACAGTGACAGATCTGCCTGTGGATTCCCAACTGGTGATAGTTTCTCCGGTTTCCTCATCGATCAGGATGAGCACAGCGCCGGAAACCGGTTCGCCGGTCTCAGGATCTGTTCTGAGGACATTGATCGTAAAGACCTTCTCATAGTTGTTTTCGAATGCGACTACGGTCAGTTCGTTACTCCTGATCTCGGTCTTCGCTTCACTGCCTTCTTCGTTTTCAGTTGCTGTCTTTCCGTTCTCTGAAGTAGTATGCGTGACAGTGACTGCCCTGCCTTCGAGATCCGTCGTGGTCTCGATCACTGTGTAGTTTCCGGCCGCGACATTCTCGATGAGCAGTGTGTACCTGTCTGCATCCTTGTCGTAGGTGAAGTCTTTCAGGTTCAGAACTGCATCGTCCGCATCTTCCACAAGGTTTCCATTCCTGTCGAGGTAATTGCCATTCTCCGCCTTGACTGTGAATGTCAGGGCTCCCTCCGCCTCTTCCTTCGTGACCGCGCCCTTGATGGTCTTGGTGAGTTCAAGGGTTCCGGTCTGTTTCTCTGTGGATTTCGGCTTTGTGACCAGAATGACTCCGTTTTTGTCTACAACAACATTCGAGTGATCGCTGTCGATCGTTCCCTTATTGGTAACGGTAAGTTTGAAATCAGGTGCCTGCGCATACTCGCCCGGTGTAGCCGACTCATGAATCGTATACTGCCTGCCGGGTCTCATACCTTTCAGAACTCCGGGTCTCTCTGTCGATGTCCATGTTGCAATCACTTCGCCGGTCTCATCATCGATCAGTTCGAGAACCGCGCCGGATACAGGCTCCCCGGTCTCAGGATCTGTCCTGAGGACCTTGATATCAACGAGTTTCGTGTACTCGTCTTTGAGTTCCACAGTTGCGGACTCGTCCTTGACTACCTTCGTTCCTGCGCTTGTCACAGACTGCCCGGAATCGAATCCGTAGCCTTCGATCGTGGTGTTGATCTCGGTGACGACATAATTGCCTGCATCGACATGCTCGAATGTCTTCGTGTAGGTCTTTCCGCCGTCTGTGGTTACGAAACCATCTGCGATCTTGAGGACGACTTCGTCCTTGTTAAGTTTTCCGTCCTTGTCGAGGTAGCCGATTACGCTGCCCTGCTCGTCTGTCTTTTTGACCACGAACTGGAGTGCTCCTGCTGCCTCTTCTTCTGTCACGTTTCCTCCGACGCTCTTCTTGATGACAAGGGTGCCCTTCTCTTTGATGGTTTCCTTTTTGCTGTCATTGACCACCAGGGTTACCTCGTCTGCGAACTTCACTTCGCCGTCGGTTGTTGCTCCGAACAGCTCGACCGTGTTG
>CAYLSR010000389.1:0-2072 GCA_964385855.1 uncultured Mogibacterium sp. | reverse complement strand
AATAAAAACATATTGACACATACGATGTGGAGATCCGAAAAGTACCGGTGGTCATCCATAAACCGACGCTGGAGGATCAGACCCCGTTTGAAGATCAGATTCTGGCGGAGACGGGTGCTGAGAGGTTCACGTATGAAGCGCTGAGCGCCCCGTCCTTAAAGCCGGGCGCCTATACCGCTGTGCTGCGCGGTAAGGAGATCCTGGGGCTGGAAGCCGGGGATACCTCCGTGGCCCTCTACGGCGTCGCGATCGACATCGGGACGACGACGGTGGTCTGCACGCTGGTGAACCTGCTCACGGGCGAGGAACTGGCCAATGCTTCCGAGATCAACGCGCAGAAGCACTTCGGCCTCGACGTCCTGACGAGGATCACCTACGAACTTGAGCATCCGGAAGACGGAGCCGACAAGCTCCGGAAGGCGATCGTCGGTTCGATCAACAGGATGATCGGTTCGGTCTGCCGGGAATGTGGGATCCCGCAGGAACAGATTTACGAAATCGCCGTCGGCGCAAACTGCACGATGATGCACATGCTGCTCGGCGTGGATGCGACATCGATCGGGAAGGCGCCGTTTGCGCCGGTCTTCGTGCGCGCGAAGGACCTGAAGGCCTCGGACATCGGTCTGAAGGCCGCGCCGGGCGCCAGGCTGTACTGTCTGCCGTCCGTTTCGGCCTATATCGGCGCGGATATCGTGGCAGGCGCGTATGTCTGCGATCTTAAAAAGGAACCGGGCAACGTGATGTTCATCGACATCGGGACCAACGGAGAGATCGTCCTCGCGAGTCACGGGAAACTGCTTTCGTGCTCGTGTGCGGCAGGTCCGGCGCTGGAGGGAATGAACATAAGCTGCGGCATGCGGGCTGCGGAAGGCGCAATCGAGGATGTGGAAATCACGGAAGAAGGCGTAAAGCTCCGGGTGATTGGCGATGCAGAGCCGACGGGGATCTGCGGCAGCGGGATCCTGACGGTCACGCGGGAGCTCCTGCGGACCGGGATCGTCAGGAAGACCGGCGCTTTTGTAAAAGCAGGGAAATTCGGCGATAATGATTATCGGTCAACAATGATCGAAGTCGATGCGGACGGCAAAAGATCCTTCGTTTTGACCCGTTCTCCGGAGAAACTGTCGATCACGATGGGCGATGTCCGGCAGGTCCAGCTGGCAAAAGGCGCGATTTTGTCCGGCTTCATGGCGCTTTTGAACCGCGCGGGGATCGGCATGCAGGCTCTTGATAAAGTTTTGATCGCCGGTCAGTTTGGCGCACATCTGCCGGCTTCCAGCATCACGGGGACCGGGATCCTGCCGTTCGAAGTGGAAGACCGCATCCGGTATGTCGGGAACACCTCGAAAACCGGCGCCTACATGGCGCTGATGTCTGGCACGGTCCGGTGCGAGATGGAGGCGCTCGCGAGCGAGATCGATTATCTCGAGCTCGGCGCCACGGACAACTACGAGCGGCTGCTTTCGGAATGCCTGATCTTTCCGGAATTCAGATAATACACCAAGGAGAAGCAATGACATCACCGAATGAAAGACTGATCCGGATCCTTTCCGGCATGAAAGCGGACCGTCCTGCCTGCATCTGTCCGGGCGGCATGATGAACATGGTGACGAAGGAACTTCAGGACGTAGCCGGGGTCTACCTTCCGGAAGCACATACGGACGCGACGTTGATGGCAGAGCTCGCGGAGGCCATCGTCGAACAAGGCTGCTTTGAGAATTACGGGGTCCCGTTCTGCATGACGGTCGAGGCGGAAGCGCTCGGCGCGGCCTGCACGATGGGGACGCAGCTGTACGAACCGCATGTGACCGGGTACGCGATCGATACTGTTCTGGACAGGAACAAGCTCACACCGATGGACCTTGAGTCCGGCCGCGCGAAGGTCACGCTGGACGCGATCCGGCTTCTTCGGGCCTACCGGGATCGCCGGCGGGAAGAAGAAGGTGCTGAGCAGGATATCCCGATCATCGGTAACCTGACCGGACCGGTCAGCGTCGCCAGCTCCGTCATGGAGCCGACCCGCTACTACAAACAGCTCCGGCAGAAACGCGAGGAAGCACACGCGTACATGG
>CAYLSR010000388.1:0-2072 GCA_964385855.1 uncultured Mogibacterium sp. | reverse complement strand
CCCGGAGTTTCCTGAATAATCACGTGCAAATCCGGAACTGAACGAAATTTATGTACTGGCGGAACATGCCGGCGCCGGTCTTATCGTTGACCCGGCAGATCTCCGGCATGATCAGGCCGCAGCCGCCCTTGGCTCTCGCTTCGAAATAGGCGAGCATCGCCGGGCCGACGGTGCCGTCGAGCTCCGCGAGGTTGGTGCCCATCGGGGTCATGACCAGGCGGTTCTTGATCTCGACGTTGCCGATTTTGCCTTTTTCAAACAACTTATCGTACATACTTCCTCCTTTCAGGCTGCAGGCTGACGTTCGCTGCAGCCGTCCGATTCGGGGCCCACTGCCCCACTTCGTTAGTTTCTTAACAACAGTATATCCGACAATAATGGAGAACGCTATGGATATGAACAATGAAAAATTCTTGACAATTTGGTTACGGTATACTAATGTCAAAGCGGAGAGGTCCGCATGAACCGGAGGGCCCCGGTCACCGGATGGCGGCAAAGGAGGCACAAGAGATGAAATTCCGTGAAATCGTTGAAATACTGGAGAAGAATCACACCGTACAGCTGGTTTCGGAGGCCGGAGAGGCCGAATTGACCGGCGTCCGGCTGTGGAGCCCGGACCTGAAGAGGGAAGAACAGAACACTTTGTATTTTAGTTATGGTAACCAGTCCGAGGATCTGCCGGTGAACTGCATCGCCGTGCAGGGCGGGCACGGGCAAACGGCGGCTCCGGAGGGTCGGAATCTCGCTCTGACACGGCCGGAGGAGTTCAGTGCGGTCTTTAACGAAGCGCAGGATCTGCTGGCGGGAAATACGAGGAACGGCTTCTATGATCATATGATGGAAGTCGCGGAGCGGGTGCAGGATGTCGACACGCTGATTGACATCGCCTCGCAGTCCTTCGGGGCGTCCCTGATCTTTATCGACCGGGAGTTCCGGATCCTGAGCTTCTCCACGCAGGTCCCGGTGACGGACCCGCTGTGGAGCGAAAACATCCGAAAAGGGTATTGCGACTACGAGTTCATCACGGAGGTCCGGAAGCTGAAGTCCATCCAGATGGCGGAGTCCAGCTCGGACCCGGTCGAGGTGACGTGCAAGTCCTCGCCGTTCCGCAAGCTGGCGAGCCGCGTCTACTGCAAGGACACCTGGGTGGGGACGCTGGTGCTGATCGAGGGGAGCGACTCCTACCGGACCACGCACATCGAGATGCTGCGGGTGCTCTCCGGGGTGCTCGGTTATTCGGTCCTGACGCACTCGCCGGATCTCTTGTACCGGACGAACGAATACCACAGCTTCCTGTACAATCTCATCATCGGCGCGCCGCTCGACACGCAGCCGGAACTCTACCGCAGGCTCCGGTTCCCGCAGGAGATGCAGCTCCTGTACATCAGGCCGGGGGAAGAGCAGAAGGTGATGCCGCAGGAGCACGTTCTCGCGGACCGGCTGCAGCAGGACTTCCCGGGCTGCCACATCGTCTCGCACCGGGAAAGCGCGGTCATCCTCGGCAGCGCGGAGGATCTCACCAATCTCCCGAAGGTACTGGATCTCTTCCCGGCAGATCTGCAGGTCCGGATTGGCGTCAGCAAGTTTTTCCCGGAGATCAGGAGGATCCGGGCGGCGCTCTCCGAGGCGCAGGAGGCGTTAGAGACCGGCCGCCTGCTGTCGCCGGAGAGGCGGATCTATACGTTTGAACAGTACGGGGTCTACGTGCTGCTCCGCCATGCAGCTGAGCGGGAGGACCTCGCCCGCTACAGCCATTCGGCCATGTCGATCCTGGAGGAGTATGACCGCAGGAACGACGCCAGCCTCCTCGAGACGCTGCAGACCTACCTGCGGGCGAACTGCAGCATCAAGGACACCTCTGAGGCGCTGTTCCTGCACCGCAACAGCGTGATCTACCGCCTCCGCAAGATCGAGGAGCTCTGCCGGATCGACCTCAGCGACATCGCGGTGTGCTTCCGGCTGCGGCTGTCGTTCGCGATCCGGCGGCTGGAGGAGGCGAAGGCGTAAAGTATGACAGAAGAACCGTCCCAATGTCATTTAGTTAAGTTTTTTCCTTCAATATTAATGATTAG
>CAYLSR010000387.1:0-2073 GCA_964385855.1 uncultured Mogibacterium sp. | reverse complement strand
CTCCAGCGTCGGTTTATGGATGACCACCGGTACTTTTCGGATCTCCACATCGTAGCTGAAATCCGGCAGGAAGCCGGAGGTCAGCACCTCGTGCTTCTTTTCCTGCTGCATCAGCCCGACCGTGAGATCCTCCTCCGGGAAGCACAGGCAGGCCAGCCGGACGCCCTCCCGAAGCTCGGAGACCGTCAGGATCGACCGCTCCGTCTCCGTCACGGCACCGGGATCCCCCTCCATCACCCGGACGCGGCACTTGCCGCAGACGCCCTTTCCGCCGCAGGCGTTATCGATATAGATATCGTTTGCGAGAAGCACGTCCATCAGAGAGGCCCCCGCAGCGAACTGCAGCTTCCTTCCGGTGGACTTTATCGTGATTTCAGGCATAAGAATGTCCTCCTGTGGGTCCATCATCAGTCGATGATCCCGCAGAGCCGCTTCGCGACTTCCACCGCCTCTACGGCGTTTCTGGAATAGCCGTCCGCGCCGATATCCTGCGCGTACTTCAGGGAGATCGGGCTGCCGCCGACCATGACCTTCACCTCGTCGCGCATGCCTTCCGCATTGAGCTTATCGATGACATAGCGCATGCCCGGCATCGTCGTCGTCATCAGCGTCGACATGGCGATCAGGTCCGCGTCGATCTCCTTCGCCTTCTCCACAAACCGGTCCAGCGGGACATCTCTGCCTAAATCATACATCTCAAAGCCGGCGGTTTCCAGCATTATCTTGACGAGATTCTTGCCGATATCGTGTGTATCGCCTTCGACGACACCGATGACGATCTTCTTGCGGGACCCGATCGACGCGTCCTCCGGCAGATGCGGGCGCAGGACGTCCAGTCCGGCGTACATCGCGTCGGAGCAGAGCAGCAGGTCCGTGACGAAATACTCTTCCTGATCGTACATATCGCTGGCGCGGTTCATCCCGTCGACCAGTCCGTGCAGGATGCCGTCAAGAGGATCGTAGCCTTCCGCGATGTATTCTTCACAGACATCGACGACTTCTTCATCTTCCATCTCAAAAACGCAGTCCGAAAGCTTCTGCAGTAATTCTTCCCTGGTTGCCATTGTTGTACTTCTCCCCTTTTGTTTGACTCAGTCTTCGTTTCAGGCCGGTTTTCAGGCCTCCTCGAGGATCCCCTTCGGCAGGCAACCCTTCTTCGCGCCCCGCCCGTACTTTCTCGCAGCGTAGATAAAGGCGTCGAAATTCTCTCTCGGTGTCCCGATCGGCACCTGGCAGCCCGTCCCGAGCGTATAGCCGTTCTGCGCCTCGGAACCCTTGATGATGCAGTCTCTGCAGGCCTCGATCACGTCGTCGATCGTGCCGTTCAGCATGACGTCGACCGGCGCGACGTTCCCGACCAGACCGAAATGCGGGCCCATGACATCCCTTGCCTTCGCCAGATCTTCCATGTTGTCGACGCTGAAGCTCGCGACCTTGAGCTGGCTCATCTCCTTCCAGAGTGGAGACGTCTTGCCGCAGATGTGGATGCCCGGCTTTCGGCCGAGCGCCTGCGTCAGCCCTTCGATCAGGTCCTTCAGGAACGGCTCCGAGAACTCGCGGTAATGCTTTTTGCCGAGGATATCCGCGCAGCTGACCGGGTCACAGATCGTGCATCCGCCGCCGCCGAACGCCTTGGCGAACATCTCCGCATAGGCCACCGAGTGATCCACCGTGAACTTCAGGAGATCTCTCACCTGCTCCGGCTTCTTGACCATGTCGCGGAGCAGCCGCTCGATCGGATAGACGCAGGAAGCGTTGGTGAACGGTCCGGCGACCGACATGCCGATGCCCATGTCCGGAAACGCCTCCTTGAGGATCTTGCCTCTCTCGATGATCCCGAGGTAAACCGGGTTGGTATACGGGTCGTTCGACAGGGTCTCCTTGAGCTCCGAGAGATCGTTCAAGACCGGCTTTTCCACACGGTCGATCCCGATTTCCGGGAAGTAGATCTTTGAACCGACCGCCTGCGCGAGCGTCCGAAGCCTCAGTCCCGCGGCCAGCCCGATGATCCCGAATTCCTGTCGAATTCGGAGGCGCAGGAATCGATCATTTTGTACACGGGTACTATCCCCT
>CAYLSR010000386.1:0-2076 GCA_964385855.1 uncultured Mogibacterium sp. | reverse complement strand
GCCGACGACTCCGTTTATGGCGCCACTGTCACCGCGAAGTACACCTTCGCAAACAGAAAGTCACTTCTCGGAAGCGTACTCGGGTTCCTTGGATGGGGGGCAAAGCAAACGGGTGAAAGCGCAAAGAAAGCCGGTGCCGGCCTCAGGAATGCGATGGGCGGCTTAAGAAAGCTTGCTATTCCTGCAGATGGAGACCGAAAGGCTGCGATCAAGCTGATGGTGAAATACAGCCTGGTCCTGCTGGCGCTCATAGTCCTGCCGGAATGCCTGGGGGTCTTTTTCAGCAATGGCTTTATAGCTCTGATGGCGGAACTGGTCGCGGTGATCGCAGCGGTAATACTGGTCGTTCGCAAGATCGGCAAACTCGCGGAGGTCAGAGCGGGCGTCATTGAGGTAAAGTCGGGGAATCTGTCTTACAGGATCCCTGTCGATGAAGATGAAAGAGGACCGAAAACAGACATAGACAAGCTGGCATCTGACATCAATCACATTTCGGAGGCAACAGATGCTGCTGTTCAGAACGAGATCAAGAACCAGAGGCTCAAAACCGATCTGATCAGCAATGTATCGCATGATCTCAAAACACCGCTTACATCGATGATCAGCTATCTGGATATCCTGGAAAAAGAAGGTCTGGACAGCGAGGATGCGCCGGCTCATCTGGCGATAGTGAGGGAGAAAACCGAGCGGCTGAAGACGCTGACGGAGGAGTTGTTCGAAGCAGCCAAAGCCTCGAGCGGCAACATCCCGTGCAAGATCGAGACGATCGATCTGTCCGCTTTGATCGACCAGTCCCTTGCGGAAATGGGCGACAGGCTCAGCAGCAAAAACCTTGATATACGCAAGAAGATCCTTGTCGAGAACACAAAAGTACTCGCTGACGGGAAACTCCTGTACAGAGTGCTTGAGAATCTGCTCAGCAATATCAGCAAATATGCGCTTGAGGGCAGCAGGGTGTACATAGATGTTACAAAGGCGCAGGGTTCTCCGGGCATGGCGGATGCGTCAGATCAGCTGCTCCTCGAGGTGAAAAACATCTCCCGGGACGAACTCAATATCTCCCCGGATGAACTCATGGAGAGGTTCACAAGAGGCGATCAGTCCAGAAATACCGAAGGCTCAGGACTTGGTCTCGCAATAGCGAAGGATCTCATAACACTCATGGGCGGAACGTTCAATATCACGATCGACGGAGACATGTTCAAGGCATCGGTCCTGCTGAAAGAGGCAAAATAAAACGGAGCCCTGAGATACGCAAGAAAAACAGACGCCCGCGGGCGTCTGTTTGTTCTTTGATGCTGTGGTGCGCCCGGGGAGACTCGAACTCCCGATCGTCGCCTTCGGAGGGCGCCACTCTATCCACTGAGCTACGGGCGCATGAGTCGCACTTTCGCGTGCGACTCAATTATTATACTGTAAAAAGCGGTCTGTTACAAGCAAAATTTCAGAAAACTCCCGTGGACGCCTAACCGATTCCGTTGATCGCGTCGAGCTCGTCCGGATCCGGCATGGACTGCATCGCTTCGAGGACTTCCGCGAACAGATCGGTCAGCTCCCAGCCGAGCTGCTCCGCGCCTTTCTGGATGATGTCGCGGCTGCAGCCGGCGGCAAATCGCTTATCTTTGAATTTCTTCTTGAGCGACTTCACATCCATGTCCTTGCAGCTGTGCGACGGCCGCAGGATGATCGCCGCGCCGACCAGCCCGGTCAGTTCGTCCGAGGCGAAGAGGAATTTCTCCATCTCATGCGTCGGTTCGACATCCGAGCAGATGCCGTAGCCGTGGCTGCAGACCGCGTGGACGATTTCCGGCGGCGTATCGATTTCCGCGAGCAGCTCCGGCGCTTTCTGGCAGTGTTCCTCCGGCCACATCTCGAAGTCGATGTCGTGGAGCAGTCCGCAGAGCCCCCAGAAATCCGGATCATAGCCCTTCTTACCCGCGTAATACCGCATGACGCCCTCGACCGTGACGGCGTGATGCTGGTGGAACGGTTCTTTATTGTACTTCTTGAGCAGTTCCCATGCCTGTTCTCTCGTGATCATCACAACACCCATACCCTTTCGTGAAATTGTCTCTA
>CAYLSR010000385.1:0-2077 GCA_964385855.1 uncultured Mogibacterium sp. | reverse complement strand
TGACCTGCTTCTTCGCGTTCGCCCAGAGCGAGATATAGTGCTTGACGTCGTTGTCGAGCTGGTGGTTCTCAGTCTGGAGCTTGAGCAGCAGATCGCTGTTCTCCATCAGCTTCTCCGCAATATTGATCGCCGTCAGGACCGCGCATCGATAATTCGGATTGCTGTTGAGCGCTTTGCTGGTACGTCTCAGTTCATCATCCACGTACTTTGCGATCTCCTTGATCTTTTCCTCGCTTTTGTTGCCCGAAAGCACATAATCGGTACCGCAAATCGTTACATCTGCCCTGCACTTATCCATAATTAGCTCCCCTTGTATCGCTATTGAATTAACTTATTTCCGCACCGTCATCCTCCCACGCACGGACTCGTACATCAGGATCGCCGCGCTGACCGCAGCGTTGAGGGATTCGACCCCGCCGGCCATCGGGATGGTCACGCCCAGATCCGCCCGTTCGAGCAGGGATGCCGAGATCCCGTTGCCCTCGTTGCCGATCACCAGCGCCGTCCCGTCCGTCAGGTCCGCCTCGTAATATGAGATCCCGCCCACAGGGACCGTCACGACCAGGCGCTTGCCCAGCCTGCGGAGAACCTCCGCCATCTCCTCTTCGGTGTCGAAGCGCAGGACCGGTATGTCAAAAACCATGCCGGCCGTCGCCCGCAGCACCTTGAGCGAGTAGAGGTCCGCCGTTCCCTTGAGCGCGAAGACCGCCCGGTACTCCGCCGCAACGGCTGTCCGGATGATCGTCCCGATGTTGCCCGGATCCTGCAGCCGGTCGAGTACGACAATATTGCCGTCCGCCGGCAGGTCCTGCACACGGTATTCCGGCAGACGGACGACGGCGATCACGCCGACCCCGTTTCCGGCATCCGAAATCCGTTCAAACAGCCTGCGCGAAAGCCTGTAGACCTCCGCAGGGTGCTCCTCCAGAATCCGGAGATCCTCCTCCGGCAGAGCCGTGTCCTCCGCGATCAGGACGATCCGGGGGATCACGCCTCTGCGCAGGGCTTCCGAGAGGAGGTTGATCCCCTCGATCAGGAAGAGCCCTTCGGCGTCCCGGTGCTTTTTATGCTGAAGCCGCCGGACCAGTCTCACGACCCAGTTGTCCGGAGACTCGATCCACCTGAACTCCATGTGTTATCTCAGGAAATCCGGTACGTCGAAATTGGAGCTGTAGCCCCTGGATTCGTTCTTCTTCATGAGATCGGAAAGATCCATCTCGACGGCGTCCAGTCCGTCGACCTTGACCTTGTTTCCGCGCACCGACGGTCTCGCGACCTGCGGCGTCTCGAGCTGGTTGTAGTCGCCGTCCAGCTTGCTGCCCGCGAAGTCGGTCGCGATCAGCGTGACGTTGACCTTGTCGGTCATCTCCTCGCTGACGGTCGCACCGAAGATGATGTTGGCATCCGCATCGGCCTCTGCCTGAATCTTCTCCGCGATCTTGCTGATGTCGAGCATGCCCATATCGTATCCACCGGATACGTAGAGCAGGATCGACTTCGCGCCGTTGATGGAGGTCTCCAGCAGCGGGCTCTCGATCGCGTTCTTGACGGCCTCTTCGATCCTGTTGTCGCCTTCGCCGCGTCCGACGCCCATGTGAGCAACGCCTCTGCCCTCCATGACGGTCTTGACGTCCGCGAAGTCCACGTTGACGATCCCGTACTCGGAGATGAGGTCGGAAATGCCCTGAACACCCTGACGCAGGACATCGTCAGCCATTGCGAACGCTTCGATCATGGAAGTGTTCTTCTCGCTGGAATCGATCAGCTTGTCGTTCGGGATGATGACCAGGGAGTCGACGAAGTTTCCGAGGTACTGGATGCCCTTCTGCGCTCTGTTCCAGCGCTTCTTGCCCTCGAACGAGAACGGCTTGGTCACGACAGCGACCGTCAGCGCACCGCAGTCCATCGCGGCCTTCGCGATGACCGGAGCCGCGCCGGTACCGGTACCGCCGCCCATGCCGGCCGTGATGAAGACCATGTCGCCATCCAGCAGATAGCTGGTGATCTCCTCCACAGTATCTTCGTCGGCCTTCCACAGTATGGAAAATATCAGGAATACACGCAGAGCAGTATGTAT
>CAYLSR010000384.1:0-2078 GCA_964385855.1 uncultured Mogibacterium sp. | reverse complement strand
ATCTGCGCCTTCGGCATCTTCTGCATCTTGAGACCGAACGCGATGTTCTGCGCGACCGTCATGTTCGGGAACAGACTGTACTGCTGGAACACCATGCCGCAGCCGCGCTTTCTCGGGCTGACTTCGGTAACGTCCTTGCCGTCCAGGAAGATCTTGCCCGAGGTCACTTCCTCAAGGCCGGACAGACAGCGGAGGAGCGTGGATTTTCCGCAGCCGGACGGCCCCAGGAAAGTCACGAGCTCGCCCTGCTCGATATCCAGTGTGATGTCCTTCAGAACGTGGTTCGTTCCGAAGTATTTGTTGATATGCTCAAAATGAATGTATGACATAACTTACGCTCCTTATTTTGCCTTCTTATCGGAATCCTGCTTCTCAACCTTGTTCTGCAGCATGTAGGATGCCGTCGCGATCGTGAAGATGATCAGGAATACCATGATGATATACGTGGACGTCTTCGGTCAGAATCCGGATCTCTGCTGGTTCCAAAGGAATGTCTGGGAGGTCTCGTAGCGGTTGCCGCCGATCAGCTTGACGATCGGGAAGTCGGTGAACAGCAGTCCGAACGAAAGCAGCGCCGCGACCGCGATACCGGTCAGCATGTTCGGGACGATGATGCGGAAGAACGTGTAGATGCCGCTCGCGCCGAGTAGCTCCGCCGCCTCCACGATCTGCTTCGCGTTGATCGCGTACAGGTTGTTTCTCAGGCCCCTGTACACGAACGGAAGGATGATGACGGAGTAGACGGAGAACAGCATGATCGTCCGGTCGGAGAAGATCGTCCCCTTGCCGGCGTACAGCGTCAATACGGAGATCGCAAGAACGACGCCGCGCAGCGTGTACGGGATCATGGAGATCGTCTGGATCAGTCCGTCCAGTTTCGGCATGTGCATGACGATCGTGTACATGACGAGGATCATGCAGACCAGGCTGATGATGATCGGAATAACGCACAGATAGATGCTCCGGAGGACGTTCTCCCAGAACATCGGCGAATCAAAGAACAGTTCCTTCCAGTACGTAAAGCTCGGGAAATCGCTCGGAAGGATGTCCAGCCAGCCGTTGGAGAAACCGTAGATCAGCGTGAAGAGGACCGGCACGATCATCACGACGACGGTCACGCCCAGCACAATGTAATGCCCGACTTTGTTCTGCTTCATACGGAAACACCTCTTTTCGCGCTGATTCTCTTGCCGATGTTGCAGACCACCATGACGGTGAGAATCATGAGGATCATGATCACGGACAGCGCGCAGCCCACTTCGGGACGCGCCTTGAGGTCGCCGCCGAACATCGTGCCGATCTTGATCGGCAGCAGCGCGGCGTTGCTTGAAATAATGATGTAAACAGTCGTATACGTCGTGATGGAGTCCGCGAATACGACGCTCAGCGTTCCGAGAAGCGTCGGCATGACGTTCGGAATGCCGATCCTGGTCCAGAATCCGGCGGAAGAGCATCCGAGAAGTGTAGACGCCTCCTTCCACTCCCTGTGGACCGCGTCGAAGCCCGGAAGCAGGAGCAGCACGCACAGCGGAATACCGAACCAGATATACAGCGGAATGATGCCTTCATACGAATACAGGCTGTAATTGTCCAGCAGTGAACTCCCGAGTCTGTTGAACAGCAGGCGGAAAAAGCCCTGCTTGCCCAACATCAGGATAAAGGCGAACGCCAGCGGAAATCCCGCGAAGTTCTGCGAAATGTTCATGATCGGCATGAACCATTTTTTCGTGGTGATCCCCGTGCTGAAGACAGCAAGCGCGATAAAGAACGAGGCGACCATGACGACAGCCGTCGCGATGCTCGACACCTGAAGGCTGTTCTTGATGGATGCCACGTACGCTCCCTTCGTAAAGCATGTCTGGTAGTTCACGAAGGAAAATGCCCCGGAACTCGGATCGGTAAAACTGGATTTGACCATGCTGATGAAGGGCAAAATCAGAAAGCCGATGGCCAGGACAAAAATGGGTATGGTCGGAGCGAGATAGAGCACGCTGTTCAGTTTTTTCTTGAGAAATTGCATTCGGGCTACCTCCCATCATCCAAAAGATGAGGATCGTACTGAAAAACGGAGGGGAAAG
>CAYLSR010000383.1:0-2082 GCA_964385855.1 uncultured Mogibacterium sp. | reverse complement strand
ATCATTAATATTGAAGGGAAAAAGCTTAACTAAATGACATTGGGACGGTTCTTTTGTCAGCTTTTTGCCAGCTTTTCCTCTTTCAGAATTTGAGCTTCTCGAATTTTGATTTCTTCGGATACGCGTCCTCGGACATCTGGTCCGCCATCGCCTTGATCGCCTTCTTTTCTTTGGAGCTCAGCTTGGTCGGGACCTCGACGATCACCTTGACGTAGAGGTCACCGTAGCGGCCGGTCCGCGGATTGCGGACGCCCTTGCCCTTGAGCCGGAAGTTGGAGCCGGTCTGCGTCCCTGCCGGGATCGAGTAGCTGTAGGTCTCGTTAAAGCCCGGGATCATGACCTTGGCGCCGAGCGCCGCCTGATCGAACGAGATCGGCAGGTCGAGGTAGAGGTCATCGCCCTTGCGCTTGTACGTGCTGTGCGGACGGACGTCCACGACGATGTACAGGTCGCCGTTCGGGCCGCCGTTCTGCCCCGGTTCACCCTGCTCTCTCAGCGGGATGACGCTGTCCGTATCCACGCCGGCCGGGATGTCGACCTTGATCTTGAGCTTTTTGCGGATGACACCGGCCCCTCTGCAGTCCGGGCACGGCGTCTCGATGATCTGGCCGGTTCCCCTGCAGTCCGGGCAGGCGGTCACGGTCTGCGTCACGCCGAACAGGGTCTGCTGCTGGCGCATGACCTGGCCGGAGCCGCCGCAGGACGGACAGGTTTTTTTGCCCGTTCCGGGCGCGGCGCCTTCCCCGTTGCAGGTCTTGCACTTGACGTTCTTGGTCAGATCGATCTCCTTCTTGCAGCCAAAGAGTGCCTCGGTGAAGTCGATCGTGATCTGCTTCTGCAGATCCTGCCCCTTCATCGGGCCGTTCCGGCGCGCACGTCCGCCGCCGCCGAAGCCGCCGCCGAACATATCGAAGATGTCGCTGAAGTCAAATCCGCCGAAGCCGCCGCCAAAGCCGCCGCCAAAGCCGCCCGCGCCGCCGAAGCCCGCGTTCGGGTCCACGCCGGCATGGCCGAACCTGTCGTATTTGCTCTTCTTGTCCGGATCACTCAGCACCGCATACGCTTCGTTGACTTCCTTGAATTTCTCCTCCGCGTCCTTGTCGTCAGGATTGCGGTCCGGATGATACTTCATCGCCATCTTGCGGAACGCCTTCTTGATTTCCTCGTCGGAAGCGCCCTTCTGTATGCCGAGTACCTCGTAATAGTCTCTCTTATCTGCCATGTGTCAATATCCTCTTCACGACGCAAGGCATGCTGCCGGACCTTTCCGGCAGCATCCCCTCATCTTTCTCTGAAAACGGTCTTTAGTTATCGTCGTCGACCACTTCATAATCCGCGTCGACCGTGTTGCCGGTCGGGCCCGAATGGCCGCCCTGTCCGCCGAAGCCCGCGCCCGGGTTGAAGCCCGCGCCGCCGCCGAAGCCGCCCATGTCCGGACCGGCCTGACCGCCCGCGTTCTGCTGCGCAGCCTGCGCTTCCTGATAGATCCTCGTGGAGATCGGATAGAACGCGTTGGTCAGCGCTTCCATCTTGTCCTTCATGCCCTGGACGTCGTTGGCGTCCATCGCTCTCTGCAGATCCGCTCTCGCCGCTTCAACCGCGCTCTTCTCCGCGTCCGTCGCCTTAGCCGCGAGGTCCTTCATCTGCTTTTCGGTCTCGAACATCATGGTCTCCGCCTGATTGTGCGTCTCGACCTCTTCCTTGCGCTTCTTGTCCTCTTCCGCGTATCTCTCCGCTTCCTTGATCTTCTGGTTGATCTCATCCTCGGACAGCTTGGTGGAGGAAGTGATGGTGATCGCCTGCTCCTTGCCGGTGCCGAGGTCCTTCGCGCTGACATTTACGATGCCGTTCGCGTCGATGTCGAACGTGACTTCGATCTGCGGGATGCCGCGCGGAGCCGGCGCGATGCCGGTCAGCTGGAATCTGCCCAGCGTGATGTTGCCGGCTGCCATCTCTCTTTCACCCTGCAGGACGTGGATGTCCACCGCGGTCTGGTTGTCGGCAGCGGTCGAGAAGATCTGGCTCTTCTTGTTCGGGATCGTGGTGTTGCGCTCGATCAGTCTCGTCGCGACGCCGCCGAGG
>CAYLSR010000382.1:0-2090 GCA_964385855.1 uncultured Mogibacterium sp. | reverse complement strand
CTTTCGATCATCGAGATCCTGAGTCCATGTCCGGTACAGTGGGGCATGTCTCCGAAGGACGCGAACAAGCGCATTTCGGACCTGGTCGTCCAGACCTACCCGCTGCAGGTGTACAAGGATATTGACGCCGGGAAATAAACGAAAGGATCGATATGAATAATTACCAGAAAAAGATCCTGACGATCCGCCTCTGCGGCGGAGAGGTTCAGGCAAGCCTGTACGAAGGCAGCCATCCGGTCCGTGACCTGGAGCCTGTCGCGTTCGGCGAAGGTGCTGCCGCGGCGATTTCCGCGCAGGCCGGTGAGGTCGACTGCGTCGTCTGCCCGGGCGGCGTGCTCAAGCCGCTCAAGCGGGGACTCTACGCGATCGATCAGAACGTCCTGGACGATTCCGCCAGCGGCGTTTACGGCAAGCACCCGTACAATCAGCTGGCGAAGATCGCGGCGGACATCGCGGCGGAAAAGGTCGTCCCGGCCTACATGCTGCTCCCGATGTCCACGGACGAGCTGCTCACCAGAAACCGCATCAGCAGCAACAGCAACGTGCCGAAAAAGAGCCGGTACTACGCGCTGGAGCAGGCTGCGGCGATCGACGCGGTGACCGCGCCGGAAGACATCATCGCGGAAGACCACAACTACATCGTCGCCTATATCGACGATATGACCTGCGTCGGCGCGTACCTCAGGGGATTCTGCATCGACGTGAACGACATGATCGGGCAGGAGGGGCCGATGGGCTTCACCTCCTCCGGCGACGTTCCGAACGCGCAGCTTTCTTCCTATGTGATGAAGACCGGCATCGAGATCCAGAAGCTGATCCGGACGCTCAAGCAGGAGAGCGGCATCAAGGCGTACACCGGGACCGACGTTCCTGCGGAGCTCGACGCGCTGACCGATGAAGACGCGAAGCTGGCTGTCCGCGCGCTGGTCTATCAGGTCTCGAAGTGGATCGGCAGCAGCGCGCTGGTGCTGAAGGGCACTGTGGATGGGATCATCCTGGCCGGCAAGGGCGCGCAGTCCAAGGTCATCACGGAAGGCATCCGGGAACGCGTCGGCGGGATCGCGGAAGTCACCGTGGTACCGGAGCTGGATACCGCAGCCTACATGGCGAAGTGCGCGTCCGTCGCGGGCTCGTTCATCTGGCCGGTCCAGAAGTATTAAGGAGGTGCTCGATGAAAGTCTTATGTATCAATCCGGGATCAACATCGACACGTCTGGCGGTTTTTGAAGATGACAAGAAGGTCTTCATCACCAACGTGACGCACTCCAACGAAAAGCTGGAAGCCCTGGGCAAGGTCCAGGACCAGCTCGATTACCGCTATGAGATGATCTGCGACATCCTGGAGCAGAACGGGATCGACGTTTCCACGATGGACTGCATCGTCGGACGCGGCGGCGCGCTCCGGCCGATGCCGGGCGGCATCTTCTACATCAACGACGCGATGCTGGCAGACTGCATCAGCGGCAAGTATTCGGAACACCCGAGCAACCTGGGATGCCAGATCGCGAAGCGCTTCGCAGACAAGTACGACCTCCCGTGCTTCGTGGTCGACCCGCCGCTGATGGACGAGTTCCTGCCGGAGGCGAGGATCTCCGGGTTCCCGCAGATCCAGCGGATCAGCGCGTTCCACGCGCTCAACGAGCGGATCGTCGCGCGCTTTGTCGCGAAGGAGCTCGGCAAGCCGATCGAGGAATGCAACATCATCACGACGCACCTGGGCAGCGGCGTCTCGCTCACCCCGCACATCAACGGGGAGTGCTGCGACAACACCTTCGGGTCCGGCGGCGACGGCCCGTTCTCGCCGGAGCGCTGCGGACGTCTTCCGTCCGTCAGCCTGCTCGAGTACATGGACAAGGACGTCACCAAGGTGCAGAAGAAGTTCTTCAGCAAGGGCAGCGGCGTTCTGTCCTACCTGGGTTACAACGACATGATCACCGCGGAAAAGGCGATGCGCGACGGCAACGAGCTCGCGAAGCAGGTCCTGGACGGGATGGCCTACATCCTGGCCAAGGAGATCGCGGCGTTCGCCACGATCATGAACTGGAAGGTCGACGCGATCGGCATCACCGGCGCGATCGCCAACAGCAAAT
>CAYLSR010000381.1:0-2093 GCA_964385855.1 uncultured Mogibacterium sp. | reverse complement strand
GCAGCCAGATCACGCTTTCAAGGGTCGCCGCGGTCAGCCACTTTGCCGCCTCCGCCTCTTTTAAAACCAGGTGCCCCGCTTTCATCGTGCACCAGAAGCAGTCCATGGACAAATGAAATGCCGGATAATCGTACTCGATCGTTTCGATCAGGTCCCCCACCTGCACTTCCGTATCCAGTTCCTCCCGGATCTCTCTGACCAGGGCTTCTTGCGGCGTCTCCCCGGCTTCGATCTTCCCTCCCGGAAATTCCCAGCCGCCTTTATAGTCCCCATACCCTCTGGCGGTCGCGAAGACCCGGTCCCGGTCTCTGATCACTGCCGCCACAACTCTGATCGTCTTCATTTTTCTCCTTAAAAACTGTGGCCGCCGCCTCCACCGGAGTGACCGCCGCCTCCGCCTCCGCCGCTTCCGCCCGAGCTGCTGCTCTTGTAGTGCCTGACGCTGCTCAGAACGATGGGAAGGGCCAGCGAGATACCGGGCATGGTCGCCATCTGACGGGAGACGCTCACCTGGACACTGCCCTTTGTCCGGCGTTCGACCCTGGGACGTCTGGAGGAGACGGTGATAAAATAATTGAGCAGGATGCCCGCCAGCACCGCGATCAGGGCATTGGTGGCATGCTTGACCGGGCGGGCCAGCCGGCCCCCGCTGCATTTGGTCAGGATCTGGCTGAAGGCCAGGTCAGCGCACTCGTAGTAGTCGCCGCGGGAGGCGCTCTTGTAGATGTTGTCGGTAATGGCGCGGGCATCCGCCCTGGAGATCGTCTTCAGCGCGGGTCCGTTCGCGTAGATATAGAGTTCCCGTTCCTCCATATCGATGACAAAAATGACCGCGGGATCATTGCCGTAGTGCCGGATGGCATACTGCTCCGCATAGGAGGACGTCGAGCCTGACGAATGCTCCGTAGTGACAAGAGCGGCATCCATGTATTCTGTGACCGCCCAATAGTCTTGGATGAGCCTGGCTTCCTCTTCCTCTGTCAGAAGGTCTGCGCCGTCCTCCACGACCAGCTTTTTTGAGGACTGTGCGGCCATGAGACTGACAGGAGACAGGACGGCGGCACAGAAGACCAGCAGGGCAAGGAGGATCCGAACTGTTTTTTTCCTGCTCCCGCATCCTCTCTCCAGGCTTTTCTCCGTCGCAAAGATGCTCCCGGCAGCACCGTTTCCTTTCTGATATTTTGTCATGATCAGCGCACCTCCTCTCTGTCGAAGAGCCGCGGCAGGGGCCGCGTGGTACTGATATTGTAGGTCTGCAGCATCAGGACCGCGGCAATGAGCAGGATCAGGATACAGACGGCATCCCCCATATAATACCAGGCGTCGTTCACAGGAGAAATAAAGACAATGACCGCATTCAAAAGGACCGCTGCTGTCTCGGACAGGACCGCGAAGATCGGCTGCCGCCCGGGAAGGGATCTCTGCCACACGGCCACCTTCCGCAGGGTCGCCAGCAGATATACGACCGAACCGATCGTGATGATCCTGGAGAGCAGGTTCATGTTCAGGCTGTCCGTGTTAAAGACAAGGGAGAGCAGAATACTCAGTGCAACAAGGAAAAAAGTGGAGTGGCGCGAGAAAAACTCGTCCGCGGAAAATCTCTTCTTTTTGACTGCCGTCCCCTCCTCCCGGATCTCCGGATCCTGATCGACCGTCCAGCCCTTGTCGTTGGCGTGCGTCTCCTTTTCATAGATCTGCTTCGTGCTGGCACGGATCGAGGCGGCCATCAGGGTCCCGGCGATCAGACTGATCATGGAGGTGATCAGAGGCGTGGGCTGGAAAAGCAGTTCCAGCACCAGAAAGACCACCGCTGCGATCGCCGCACATCCCAGGGAAAAGGCCTTCATGTCGACGGCAAGGTCGGAAACCACCTTGCCGGACTCACCGTTCACGACGGCGTAGACGACCCTGTCCTTTTTGCGCCAGGTCAGAAACCAGAGCGGGAACATAGTGCCGTGGTGGCCCCTGGTATGCGCCTCCACATGGGAGGAGCTTTTCAGCACCTCGATCCGGTCCTGTTTCAGAACGCGCTTTGCCACTTCCGCCACGATGTCGTCGGAGGCCGTCTTCTCGGCATCCTGATAATAGGTTTC
>CAYLSR010000380.1:0-2096 GCA_964385855.1 uncultured Mogibacterium sp. | reverse complement strand
CGCGAGTTCCTGGACACGCTGATCGATAAGGGCTGCAAGCTGGTGATCTACGTCGAGTTCGTGCCGGTCACCGAAGAAGCTGCCTATCTGGCGCCGGGCGACCCGGAACGCGCCTACATGACAGAGGCGCTGGAGTCCCTGTGCGAGACCTACAATGAGGCGGTCCTTCTGTCCTTCCCGGGCGACGAGCTCGCGATGGGCGGCTGCATGGCCGCGGGCCGCGAGTTCTTCCACATCAACTCGCACGGAGGCGCGGAACCCTGTCCGTTCTCTCCGTATTCGGATATCAACGTCCGCGACACCTCACTCAAGGATGCAATCGGCTCGCCGCTCTTCTACCATCTGCAGACGGAAGGCCTGCTGAGCGGAGAACACGCGGGCGGCTGTGTGCTGTACGAGAAGAGAGATCAGGTCGAGGCGATTTTGGCACGATAATGTGACGGTGTGGAGGTGTGGGGTGTGACACCCCGCACCTGCCGCAATTGAGGGATTAGGGATGTTTTCATTTGATATTTTGCAGTCGGGACTGGTCATTCTGGTCCTGCTGCTCGCGGGGGAGATCCTCTCCCGCAGGTTCCGCGGCGTTTTTCCGTCGATTCTCGTGGCGGGGATCCTCTTTCTCGCAACGGTCTGGGCAGGGATTTTGCCGAAAGACCTCGTGGAGAGCTCCGGCCTCACGTCGCTCACCATCCTCTGCATCACGTTCATGCTCACGACCATGGGTGCTTCCATCCGGCTCAAAGAGCTCGCCGCTGACTGGCGGGTTGTCGCGCTCGCGGCGCTGACGCTCGTCTGCCAGACGGCCATGATGCTGCTCGTGATCTGGATGATCTACGACTGGAACACCGCTATCGGCACCATCCCGGGCGGCTCTCCGGTCGCTTTCATGATCCAGGAGCACGCCAGAGCGCTGGGGCATGATGACATCGTCGTTCTGGCAACGCTGGTCATGTGCGTCCGCTCTCTGGTCGCGAGCCCGATCGTCAGCGTGCTCCTGCGCAAGGAAAGCCGCAGGCTCCTGGACAGCCACGACGAGAGCCTGTACGGCGACGGGGAACTCCCGGTCATCGCGGGCGGCTCCGCGGGCGGCGCGAGCGGAAGCGGGCCAAAAAAAGGAGGCGGCTCCTTCGGCTTCTCGGAAATGGGAAGCGTCTACAAGGCGCTGCTCCTGTTATACGCGATCAGCTGGTGCGCCAACCGGCTTCAGATGCTGACGGGCGTCCCTCAGTACGTCCTCTGCTTCGTGCTGGGCGTCCTGCTGGCGGAAGCCGGCATCCTGCCGCGGGACATCCTGAACCGCACCAAAAGCTCCGGCTTCCTGAACTTCATCATGATGACCATCGTCATGATGGGCTTCCGGGACGCGACGCCGGAGATGTTCCGCGACCTGCTGATCCCTCTGATCGTCGTGATGGCGGTCAACGTCGGGAGCATCTGCATCTTCGGTGCGCTGTTCGGTAAACTGCTCGGGTTTTCCGTGCCGATGGGCATGGCGATCGGCTTCAACATCATGATCGGCTTCCCTCTGAACCTCATCATCTCGGAGGACATCATCGGGTACGCCATCACGGACGAGCGCGACCGGCAGATGCTGATGACGCACATCGCGACCAAGATGATCATCGGCGGCCTCACGAGCACGACGTGCCTCGCGACCCTGATCGGGAGCGTTCTGGTGACCTTCATGGTCTGAGCCGGACGCCTGCAAACCACCGATTTCCGCCGCGAACAGCGGCGGTTTTTTAATATTCGTAAAATCCCTTGCCGAAATTGACGCCCTTCTCTCCGCGGTCGATCTTCTCCTTGAGGAGCTCTCCGATTTTATACTCCGTCGTCCCCTCCTGCTGTGAAGCAGGTTTCATCTGATTGATGTTGTACGCGGTCTCCAGCCCGACGATGTCGAGGATCTGGAACGGTCCCGCCGGCGCGCCGGTCGCGAGCCGCCAGGTGAGATCGATCGTCTCAGGGTCGGACACCCCGTTGGCCCACAGCCCCTGTGCGGCGCTGAGGAACGGCACCAGCATCGAGTTCAGGATGTAGCCCGGCTGCTCCTTGTGCAGCTGCAGCGGGACCATGCCGATCTCGGCCGCGAACTT
>CAYLSR010000379.1:0-2097 GCA_964385855.1 uncultured Mogibacterium sp. | reverse complement strand
GCCGGGACGGTCTCCGCAACGACGCTCTCCCAGTCGATCGCAGACGTCTCGAGGATCGTGCTTGCTGCGCCGAACATCACGACATTCATGCACTTCGCGTTGCCGAGGCCGCGGGCGATCTCCTCTCCGCGCACGACGATGCACCGGAACTGCTCCTGCATCGCTTCGACACAGCCTTCCGGATACACCGCGAGGCCGGATGCGGTCGTCGCGGAATCCTGCTGATAGTCATTGATGATCGCGATCCCGTCCGGTTTCAGGAATGAAGCGCAACGGACCGCCTCCATCTTCTCCAGCGCGATCATATAATCCGCCTGTCCTTTTCCGAAGACCGGACCATAAACTTTATCACCGTACCGGACCTGCGTGATGACACTGCCTCCGCGCTGCGCCATCCCGTGATCCTCACACTGTTTAATATCATAACCGGCTTCCAGAAGACCATTGGTCATGATCTTGCTGATCAGGATCGCGCCCTGACCGCCGACACCGGCTAACAGCACACTTTTCACATCGCTCATCTTATCTGCCCTCCTTACTGATCGCGTCAAACGGACAAACCTGCGCGCAGACCGTACAGCCGACGCACTGATTCGCGTCGATTGAAGCCTTTCCATCCCGGAAGGCAACTGCCGGACACCCTACCTTGAGACACTTTTTGCAGCTTCAGCACTTGTCGGTATCGACTTTGCAGAGCGCCTTTTCATGACGGACCCTCTTGAGCAGGACACACGGGCGGCGCGTGATGATGCAGGATGCGCCTTCCGCGTTCATCGCGTCATCACAGGCCTTCTTCATCGCAGTCAGGTCCCGTGGATCAACGATAAATATATTATCGTAACCAATTGCCTCCATGACCTTCTCGATCTTGATCGCCGTGGCGATCTCGCCCTGCAGGGTGAATCCGGTGCTCGGGTTCTCCTGATGGCCCGTCATCGCTGTGATCGAGTTATCGAGAATGACCGGAATGACGCTCCCCTTATTGTAGATGATCTCCGTCGCACCCGGGATCCCGTTGTGGAAGAATGTCGAATCCCCGAGGACCGCAAAGATCTTCTTATCCGTTACGCCCTCCATCATGAAGGATTTCGACATCCCGTGCGCCATCGTAAAGCTTCCGCCCATGCAGACGACTGCGTCGATGCATTCGAGCGGCGGCGCGGATCCCAGGCCGTAGCAGCCGATATCGCCCGAAACGATCGCGTTCTTGATCTGTTTGACGGTGTAGAAGAATCCTCTGTGCGGACATCCCGGGCAGAGTGCCGGCGGACGTCCGACCGCTTTGACCGAAACCTCTTTTGTCTCATAGACGTCGCCGAGCACGCGCTCCGCCACCAGCTGCGGATTGAGCTCCTCGACAAGACCGGTCAGTTCCTTGCCGATGCAGTCGATGCCCGCAGCCTTAATCTCGTTCTCCATGAACGGATCGAGCTCTTCGATGACATACAGTTTCTCCACCTTGGCGGCGAAATCGCGGATCAGTCCCATCGGCAGCGGATAGGTCAGTCCCAGCTTGAGGAACGAAGTGCCTTCCGGGAAGACCTCCCGCGCATACTGGTAAGCCGCTCCCGCCGAAACGACACCGATCTTCGTATCGTGCATCTCCACGCGGTTGAGCGGGCTGGTCTCACCATAAACAGCGAGCTCCGCCTGCCGCTTCTCCACCTTGTAATGATTGCCGCGCGCGTTCGCAGGTACGCAGACGAATTTCTTCGCGTTTTTGACGTACGGTTTCGCCTGGATCTCGGTCCGTTCGCCGAATTCAACCAGGCTTTTGGAATGATTGATCCGGGTCGTGGTCCGGAACAGGACCGGCGTATCGAACTGCTCGGAAATCTCGCAGGCCGCCTTAACGAAGTCCTTGCATTCCTGGCTGTCCGCCGGTTCCACCATGGCGATCTTGGCGTGTCTGGCGTAATTGCGGTTGTCCTGCTCGTTTTGAGACGAGTGGAAGCCAGGATCATCGGCACTGACGATGATAAAACCGCCGGTCACACCGTTATACGCCGAAGTGAAAAGCGGGTCCGCCGCTACATTGACGCCGACGAGCTTCATCGTGCAGATCGAGCGCGATCCCGCGATCGAAGCACCGTAGGC
>CAYLSR010000378.1:1325-2099 GCA_964385855.1 uncultured Mogibacterium sp. | reverse complement strand
GCTTTAATATCAAAGTATTCAGCTAAAATTATTGAGCTGGAATTTTCAAACTAAATTTCTTTAATTTCAAATCTATCATCTAAATATCTCTCTTTCCGCCCTCTCTTGATTCATTCTCAAGTGACAAAGAGGTCGACGAACGGCAGGATGAGCTCGTCCTTGATCATCTTCCAGAGGATCCGGGTCATCTCGTCGCCGTCCATCTCCACCAGCGGGGTCGTCATCTTGATCCTGTCCATTTACTTTTCCTCCTGTGCATTCTGTGCTGCGTAATAGTTCATCAGGCATCCTTCGAGGATGATCTCACGCTCATCCGCCGTCAGCCCCTTGATGTACAGTGTCAGTTCTTCGACGCTGCCGTCCTTCTTCACCGCTTTCGCCGGGATCTCCTCCTGCCCCTTCACGATCGCCTCGCGGATCCCCGGCACGAAGATGTATTCTCCGTCCTCATACGGGAACACCGCGCCTTCGGCCAGCGTGAACGGGAGGATGCCCCAGTTGATGCAGTTGCTGCGGTAGCGCTTGGTGGCGTACTCGTAGCAGATGTTGGCGAAGCCGCCGAGGACTTTCTGGCACGAAGCCGCCTGCTCTCTCGCGGAACCGTCGCCCGGCTTGTTGGCGAACACGCAGGAACCGAACTGCGTGTTCTGAAGCAGTTCATCCGCGTTCCCGACGGCGCTCAGCGCGCACACGAGCTTCTCCGGCTTCTCGCCGGCTCTCCGGGCCGCTTCCTGCGCCGCGACCGCCTTGGAGCGGCCGACGTACTCCGGCACC
>CAYLSR010000378.1:0-1315 GCA_964385855.1 uncultured Mogibacterium sp. | reverse complement strand
GGCGCGAGAGCGCGAATTCGGACAGGCGGAGCGGGTTGCTGCGGTAAGACGAAGTCTCGCCGGACGGGATCAGCTCGTCGGTCGTCGTGACCGGATCGCGGATCACAGCCGCGAGCTCGAGCATCAGGTTGTCCGCGAGCGGGTACATCTTCGGCCAGTCGGTGATGTTCGGTCCGAGGATGAGCTCCGCGTCCGGATCGGCTTTGCCGAACCCGTAGTAGCACCGCCTGCGGTAGACCGCGTTGTCGAAGGTGTAGTCCACCGGGGCTGTCTCGTAGTCGATGTCCGTCGCCGCGGTGATATACCCGCCGCTGCGGGCCGTCGCCGCGATGGAGCGCGCGTCCATCAGCGCGACCGCGCTGATCTGCCCCTCGCCCGGCTTGGAACCTTCACGGTTCGGGAAGTTCCGAGTCGTATGGCGGAGCGACAGGCCGTTGTTGGCTGGCACGTCTCCGGCGCCGAAGCACGGACCGCAGAACGACGGTTTGATGACCGCGCCGGCTTCCAGCAGGGACTCGATCTTGCCCGCGCGGGTCAGCGCCAGGCTGGTCGGAACGCTGGTCGGATAGACGGACAGGGAGAAGTAGCCGTTGCCCGTGCTCTGTCCCGCCAGGATGTCCGCGGCCTCGACGATGTTGTCGAAGATCCCTCCGGAGCAACCCGCGATGACACCCTGATCCGCCAGGACGCCCTTGTCGCTGATCTTGGACCGGAGATCCAGATGCGCCTTCGGGAATTTCTTCTTCGCCTCGGCTTCCACGCCCGCGAGGATCTCGTCCGCGTTCTCGAGGAACTCGTGGATCGTATACGCGTTGGATGGGTGGAACGGCAGGGCGATCATGGCTTCCATCTTGTCGAGCTCGATGGTGATGACCGCGTCGTAATACGCGCCTTCCTGCGGCTCGAGCTTGCGGTACGCCTCCGGACGGCCGTGGATGCGGTAGTACTTCTCGATCTCCTCGTCCGTCGCCCAGATGGAGGACAGGCAGGTCGTCTCCGTCGTCATGACGTCGATCCCGCTCCGGAAGTCATACGGCAGATACTGCAGGCCCGGGCCGGCGAATTCCAGCACTTTGTTCTTGACCAGGCCGCCGCCGAAGGTCTCCTTCACCAGCGCGATCGCGACGTCGTGCGGGCCGATGCCCTTCGGCGGTTTGCCCGTCACGTAGCACAGCACCACTTCCGGCGGCGTGATGTCCCAGGTGTTGCGGAGGAGCTGCTTGACGAGCTCCGGGCCGCCCTCCCAGACGCCCATCGTGCCGAGCGCGCCGTAGCGCGTGTGGCTGTCCGACCAGAGGATCATGTTGCCGCAGGC
>CAYLSR010000377.1:0-2118 GCA_964385855.1 uncultured Mogibacterium sp. | reverse complement strand
GCCCGGGAATCCGTGGACAACAACGGAAAGATCATTGTGGCGGAAGACCTGCGGGCAGCCATTGAGATCCCACGGCGATGTGTTCGAAGTTGCTCGCCCACTTCTTCGTCAGGCCGAACACGTAGGCGTACGGCAGGATGTTGTAGAAGTAATCCGGATTCTCTTCGACGAGCATCTCGAGCTTCTCGAGTTCCGCCGTCTTGATGAAATTCCGGAATCCGAGCACCCGGCCGTACAGATTCGCGCTCCATTCGCTCCGGGATTTCATGCCGAGGATGAGAAGCGGAGCGACCGCCAGATACCCGAAGACCAGGACGACCGCCATCTGTCCCGGCATCGTATATGCGAAGGACTCCATGTACATGCTCGCAAACAGAAATGCGATCAGATAGTACAGCGCGCCCCAGATCAGCAGCCGGAAGACCGTCGATGCGCCTCTGCGCGTCTTGCGCTTATAATAGACCTTGCACAGCCTGCGGATGAGCAGATAGAAGATGATTGCGAACAGGATCGACGCGATTGCCGTAGCTGCCACATCAGTCCCGCTCTGCACGGCACCGTCGTGGATCTCCCCCATCAGCGCGTAAAATGCAGGCACAAGAACCAGCACAAGCTTGCCGATCCCGTCAGCGACCTTGGATTTCTCCGTAAACAGCCTTCGGTCTCCCGAGAATTCGTCTTCGACCATCTCCCGGATATCGTCGAAGGCCTTGGAAAGCCGGCTTCCGATCGAGGACGCGTACACGGTCCGCTTAGCAGCCTTCACGCTGTCGTAGTCCTCGAACGCGGACGAACCGAAGATGCCCTTGTAAAACCGTTCGACCGTGCGCTTCTCCTGATCCGGCATCATATTGCCGGTGCGGACGAAGCGGAATTTCTTTTTCTCATACTCCTCGATCTTGAGGTAGCCCTTATCGGCCAGATAGAAGAACGTCGAGGTCAGATCTTTGTCGTCCACATTACCGTCGTAGACATACCCGATGTCCAGCGGCGTCAGCCCTTCCGGCGGATAGAACTCGACCGGCTCGATCACCTGCGGATTTCGTCCCCAGGTGATGCGCAGGGCAATCGTCCCGATCAGCCCTGCAAGCGCCGCGAGCAGCGCGCTCAGCGCCGTCCACCGCACGCTCTTCGCGCCCTTCCAGTAGCCGTTCTCGAGCACCGCGTAGACCGTCGCGCCGTCGCCGCGCACCAGATTGTCTCCCCGGTACGCGATGGTATGCGCATCCTCCGAGACCATCCACTGCCCGGTGTCCGCGGCCGCGCTGCCGTAACTGCCGACGTAATAGTCGAGTGAAGTCCACTTGAAATCATCCGGCAGGTTGACCGTCACCTCCGCATGGTCGATATTACTGCTCCAGCCGGTCGGCAGAACGTCCAAATACAGGTGATCCGCCTCCGGATCCTCGTCCTCGATCCCGACCATCCTGTACCGGATCTCGTAGGTATGCGGCCCGGTCAGCGCCTTACTGGCTGAACCGATCTTGATGACCTTGCAGCCGTCGTCGACGTACACTTCGTATTCGTACCCGTCGACGCGGATGTTCTGGATCCGATAGCCCTTGTCCATCGGGATGTACCGGAAGATCCCGTGCTGTGCGTAATCCCCGTAGTCCACGGTGATCGTCTCGGTATAATCAAAGGTGTAGTTCTTGTTCACGTCAATGACGACGTCGTACTCCGGCGTCGTATACGCGGAGACGCTTTCCGCCTGCGTCGCCGTCCAGAGCACGCCGAAGAGTGCCAGAACGGCCGCTATGATCAGTATATGGATGGATTTCTTTGTCCGGACCATTCAGTCACCCCGCTTTCTCATCGTTTTACAAAAACATTCTAACACAAACAGATTTCACTGTCATCAAATCTTTTTAACGGAGCCGGCGACTCCCGGTCGATCGCAAATAAAAACGGGATGCCGGAGCATCCCGCTATGTGTTGATCAGTCTTTGACCAGTTCTTTTCTGGAGAGGTTGATCCTGTTCTGGCTGTCGATCTCGGTGACCTTGACCTTGACCCTGTCGCCGATGTTCATGACATCTTCGACCTTGTTGACGCGGTGGTTCGCCATCTTGGAGATGTGCAGCAGACCTTCCTTGCCAGGCAGGATCTCGATGAATG
>CAYLSR010000376.1:0-2121 GCA_964385855.1 uncultured Mogibacterium sp. | reverse complement strand
CCCTGCAGCGATACCCGCGAGGTAACGGCCTTCGTAGAGGGACGCGAATGCGTTGTGATAGTTGGCAAGTCCCTCTGTGTGGGCTTTCGTTCCTGTCGCGTGGCAGAACTGGACATCCGGATACTCGGTAGCCGCCTGGATCATGTAGTCCTCGTGGCCGAAGCTGTCCGCGAAGATGATGTTGCAGCCGCCGTCGATCAGGTCGAGCGCTGCCTCATAGCATTCCTGGCCTTCCGGGATGTTGGTCTTGATCTCGTACTCAACGCCCAGCTTCTCGCAGGCTTCCTTCGCGCCGTTCATGAAGTTGAGGTCGTACGTGGACTGTTCGTCATGCAGGAAAATAAAGCCTACCTTGACGGTTGCCGCTTCACCGGATTCCTCCGAACCGCCGTCGTTGCCGCCACCGCATCCGGTGAACGCGACCATGCCGAGGCAGAGGACCAGTGTAAGGGCGAGGGAAAGAAACTTTTTCATTGGTTGGGTTCCTCCTTCGTGAGTTAAGTAATGGATAGTGATAGGGTTATCGGAACTCCGAAGGCCCGTACGGACTGTTCTCCGGCGCACTTCTTCCGGACAGCAGTTCCTGCGAACCGACTGGAGATTCCTGCAAAATGAACGGAGCCTGTCCGCCCATGGATGCACTATGTACGGAATACGATCTCGACGTCCGTCATCTCATCGATGATGGCGAGCGATTCCACGCGGTAGCCGTCTGCGCGCAGGTTGTCGCCGCCCTGCTGGAAGCCCTTCTCGATCGCCGCGGCGCAGCCGACGACCTCCGCGCCGGCGTTTTCCACCAGCGTGATCAGGCCCCGGAGCGCGCTGCCGTTCGCGAGGAAGTCATCCACGATCAGGACCTTGTCGTCCTCCTTCAGGTATTCCCGGCTGACGACCACGTGGTTGTCCGTCCCGTGCGTAAAGGAATGCACGACGACCGAATAGACATCGCCGCTGATGTTTGAACTCTTGTGCTTCTTGGCGTAGACGACCGGCAGGTCCATCTCCATGCCCGCCGCGACGGCGATCGGGATCCCGGAGGCCTCGATCGTCAGGATCTTGGTCGCGCCCGCATCATGAAAAAGCCGGGCGATCTCCCTGCCGATCTCCTTCAGAAACGTGATATCGATCTGCTGGTTGAGAAAGCTTCCGACTTTGAGTACGCCACCCGGCAGCACCGTGCCCTCTGCCAGGATCTTCTGTTCCATCTTATACAAGCCAGCTCCCCATTCTGCTCTCGCTGTTATCGCTGTCTCTCGCTGAAATACCGTCTTCCCGGCTGATCAAAAATCAGGTCGCAGCAGGAGATTGGCATACCAATTATGCAAAAATCATACTATGCGGTCAGCCTTTTTGTCAACTCCCACATCGCCCGATTCTTGCATTTTTCGCCCCTTTTGCGCACTTTTGTGTAGCGGCGGGCGTCATTCGCCGGAGCGTCTGTTCCCGAATAAAATTACTGGTAAAACAGCCCTTCCAAAAGCAGTTCCCGGCACCTCTTCCGGGTGCCGGGATGCGTGATCTTTCTGTTCCTGCCGCCTTTACAGCGCGGCCTTGATCGCGGCCAGAAGGTCGTCGAATTCTTCAAAAGCCGGGATCTCCGGGAAATCTGCCTTGATCTTCTCCGTGCTCTTGAAGAGGAAGCCTGCCTTGCTCGCCTGAATCATGCCGAGGTCGTTGAAGCTGTCTCCCGCCGCGATCGTTTCGAAGCCGATCGACTGGAGCCCCTTGACCGTCGTGAGCTTGGACTGCTTGCAGCGCATCCGGTAGTCCGCGATCATCCCGTCCTCATCGATCACGATCTCGTTGCAGAAGAGCGTCGGATAGACGAGCATTTTCATCAGCGGCTTCGCGAACTGCTCGAAGGTGTCGCTCAGGATGAGGACCTGCGTGGTCGCCCGGAGTTCATCGAGGAATTCCTTCGCGCCCGGCAGCGGATCGATCTTGGCGATCGTCGCCTGCACGTCCGCGAGCTTGAGCCCGTGCTCCCGGAGGATCGCCAGGCGGTACCGCATCAGTTTATCGTAATCAGGCTCGTCCCGGGTGGTCTTCCTGAGCTCCGGGATCCCGCTCTCCTCCGAAAACGCGATCCAGATCTCCGGCACGAGGACGCCTTCCATGTCC
>CAYLSR010000375.1:291-2129 GCA_964385855.1 uncultured Mogibacterium sp. | reverse complement strand
GCAATCAGCGCGAGAACAAACAGTTTCTTCTTCATTTGACTTCCTCCTTGAAAAAATACAGAAAACAAATTGAAAGAGATCGTGTAAACGTTTTAATTTTAAAATCGATCCCTTCCGATTAACTAAATTATAATACAGTGATAAGGCAAAATCAATAATGATTCTTCGGAAAGCATGGCGATATGTTGACTTCTTGTCATATTCATCCTATCCGGATTTCATCTTCGTCATGGAAACGTTTACAGGTTGCCTCTGTTCTACCCCATTGGCGCCCCTCCCGGACCCCGCCTTCCGCATCTTTCCAAAAAAATCCTTGAATTCCGCCGGCCCGTGCTATATAATCATCGGTGCGAATTAATATTTTTATAATAAGTGGGGTGTAAAAATGGCAAACATTAAATCCGCAAAAAAGAGAGTCAAGGTAATCGACAAGAAAACTGCACGCAACATCAGAGTGAAGGGCCACGTCAAGGACGCTGAAAAGGCTTTCCTCGCTGCTGTTGACGCAGGAAACGTGGAAGAAGCCGAAAAGGCTTTCGTTACAGCTGAGAAGAAGTTCATGCAGGCGGCTGCCAAGGGAACTTATCACAAGAACGCTGCTTCCCGCAAGGTTGCAAGACTCGCGAAGAAGCTGAACGGCCTCAAGGCCGGGAAGTAATTCTCACCCGTCCCCACTAGCGGTCCCGCAAGGGGCTGCGGCGTACAAGTTCAGTACGTTACGGCGCGTCGGCATGTCTCAGCGGCGCGCTGTTTTATTGCATCCATCCCACGGTCAGGAGGCCGATCATCATGCCGCAAAGCACAACGTCCCGCACAACCATTCTGACAGTTTCCGCCCTGTTCATCGCCCTGACGGCGGTGTGTTCGTGGATCTCCGTTCCGGTCCCGGGCACGGCCGTCCCGATCAACCTGGCCACCTTCGCGGTCATCCTGACCGGAACGATCCTGGGCAGCCGGCAAGGTGCGTTCACGATGCTGGTCTTCCTGCTCCTCGGTGCGGCCGGGCTTCCGGTCTTTCACGGGTTTACCGGCGGCCTCGGGATCCTGACCGGCCCGACCGGCGGCTTCCTGGCCGGTTACGTCACACTGGCCGCGGTCACTGGCCTCTACCGGAAGTTCCACAGACCATCCGCTGTACTGTTCGCCCTGCTCTGTCTGGCGGGCGAGACCATTCTCTATGCACTGGGTGTCCTGTGGTTCATGCACCTCTCCGGGAGCGGTATCGCCGCGGCGGTCGCGGCCTGCGTGCTGCCCTTCCTGCCGGGAGATCTCCTCAAGTGCGCGCTCGCCTGGATCATCACCGGACGGCTCCGGCGGATCCTGAATATCTGATACGCAAAAGCCGGCGGAGGCCCTTCCCGCCGGCTTTCTCAGATTATTTTGGCTTTACTCCTCGTGGACGTGCTTGCAGGTCGCGTGCTCGATCTCGAACCGCAGGCACTGCGCCCGGCCGCCGCCCTTGCGGATCGCCTCGTCGGCCTCTTCCTTCGTATAGACCGGATACTTGTACCCCAGTCCCTGCAGCGCTTTGAGCTTTTCGTCCTCATCCTCGACGAACTTCATCCGTCCGAATGCGATGACGCTGTCGACGTACCAGGCCTTGCCCTTCGCGTCGAGCTCCGTCTCCAGATAGACGTTGAACGTCGCCTTGTCGCAGTGGCGGATGGCGTCGATTTTGTGCCCTTCCTTCGCGCCGTGGAAATAGATCACGTGCTGCTCCTCATCGTAATAGTAGTTGGTCGGATACGTATACGGCGCCCCGGTCGTCACCACCGACTCCAAGGCCCTCTCGGCCCAGGCCAGGGCCCAGCTCGAGCGCCTCGGCGTGAAGAGGGCGC
>CAYLSR010000375.1:0-281 GCA_964385855.1 uncultured Mogibacterium sp. | reverse complement strand
TGCAGCTTTATTTATATCATAATGCCATTTGTAACATCATACCACACCGCACGCGGCCAATCAATCGTTTTCAAAGGGGATCACGATTGCCGGCGGGCGGTGGCTGACGGACGACCGTATTTCTCAGCGATCCCCACAAACCCGGCGCACCACCAGAAAGGGCCGCCGCAGTGTGCGGCAACCCCTTCTGATATTTATCCTATGGAGAATTCAATAACAGCGTTGAATCAGATGACGCCGAACGAGTGCAGGATGCAGTAGACGGCGAACACGGTCAGGAC
>CAYLSR010000374.1:0-2146 GCA_964385855.1 uncultured Mogibacterium sp. | reverse complement strand
CTTAGGTACTGCCATCGTCGACACCTCCTTACAAAATGATGTTTATATTCAAATGATAATTGACGCGTTACAACTGGATATTATATACATCTCGTATTCGGATGTCAACCTCTTTCTGAAGAATTTTTCTCTTCCGGAAGGAGGACCCGATGCCGCTGATCCGCGTATGCACAAAGGTCGCGGCCGCAGCCCAGATTGTACAGATCCGTCGCTCGGAACTCCGTTTCCAGCTGGCGGCTTACGACTTTCGTCCGGTTGACGTTGGTGATGACCGGCAGCGTTGCCGCGCCGTCCGTCATGTCCCGAAGGAGCTCCCTGCCCTTTTCCGTGAACCCCAGGATCCTCAGGTATTCCGGCGGCTCCGCGGCCTGTTCCCGCGTGATCCCGAGCAGCAGCTGATACAGGAGCCTGGAGATCCGCGTATAGGTATACCGCCTGGACTTGACCGCCAGGATCAGCCCCTCCGGCGTGTCTTCCGTCCGGGCTGCTTCCTTTAGCAGATGTGCAAGCCCTTCTTCCCCTGCCGGGCAGTCCATGATCTCCCGGATGCCGGCCGTGAGGATCCTGTAGCGGATCAGATCCGCAAAGCGGCTTTCATCCAGCAGGAACGGGATCTTCTGCCACCGGATGTTTTCCGGGATCGCCGCCGAGATGTCCCGCCCTTCACGAAGCGCCTGCCGAACGCCGGAACTGCTCATCAGCGCTTCCTTCCCGATGCCGGTCTCATGATAGCCGGGACCGACTCTCCGGACGGGAACGGGCGACAGCGTGCGAACGGCCCGCAGATATTCGACCGCCAGGATATCGTTCGGACGGCTCAGCACTTCCGCCGGGATCCCGCAGCAGGCCTCCAGCGCGGCCGCACGGGCAGCCGGATAGCTCCGGCCCGCCGCCTGAAAGGCTCGGATCATCTCCTGAAGGTCCGGTGCTTCCGCGTTCAGGTGATCGGCCGCCGCCTGAAGCGTCTCAAGGTCGCCGGATTCACTCCCGAACGCCAGATGCGTTACGATGCCGGTCGCCTCCAGAAGCCCCACGCCGGCAGACGCATAGGATGAAGCGTCGCCGAGGCAGCGTGCGACCGGGATCTCGATGATCAGATCCGCCCCGTTTCTGAGCGCCATCTCCGCCCGCGTCCATTTATCCGCGCAGGCGAAGCTGCCCCGCTGTACGAAGTTCCCGCTCATGACAACAACGGCTGCGTCTGCAGAAGCAGCAGCCGCAGCCGTTTCGATCTGGTAACGGTGACCCCGGTGAAATGGATTGTATTCCGCGATGATACCGATGACGTTGCGATTATTCATCATCCTCGTCGTAGCTGAAACCGCCCTCCGGTTCCGCGGCGCCGGAATTCTGGATCCGTTCAGCCATGTTTCTCATCTGCTGACGGTTCTCATTGACCTGCACGTTGATGCCGTTCAGCCGGTCCGTGATGGAATCGGTCATCGGCTGGATGTAGTCCACCGCGACCTTGGCGATATCGTTCTGCATATCGTACAGCATCTTATCGATATACTCGTAAGTGCGGAGCTTCATGTATCTGCTGTGGCTCTCCGCCTCGGACAGAAGCGCCTGCGCCCTCTTTTCTGCTTCTCTCTTGATCACATCGGATTCGACCAGGTATTCCGCCTGCTTCTTCGCAGCGGTGATGACCTTGTCATACTCCATCTTGGCTTCACTGATGATGCGCTCCTGTTCATCCTTGACCCACTTTGCCTGCTGGATATCCTTCGGCAGACTCAGGCGGATATCCTCGATGATGGCAGAGACCTCTTCGCTGTCCACGATGGCCTTGTCCGAAAAAGGCACCTTGGAAGCATTCTCCATCAGCTCTTCCAGTTCATCCAGCAGCTGCATTACTTTGATGGAAGCATCACTCATAATTCCATTCCTCCTACTCACATCGATCTATTTGCTTAGTTTTGATTTGATGATCTGATTGGCGTATTCCGGCAGCAGGCCCTCAACATCCCCTCCGAGCGATACGACCTCTTTGATCAGCGAGGAGCTGATGAAGGAGTACCGCGGATCGGTCATCAGAAAGACGGTCTCCGTCTTTCCGGTGAAGTGCCGGGCGTTCATCTGAGCCATCTGGATCTCGTATTCGAAATCGGCGGTCGCGCGCAGCCCGCGGATGACCGCGTCAAAC
>CAYLSR010000373.1:0-2160 GCA_964385855.1 uncultured Mogibacterium sp. | reverse complement strand
CGTCCTGGTGCTGGATGAATTCTACAATTTCAACAGTGCATACAACGGCGGAAACCTCGCGGATGAAGCCATCGCCGCGATCATGAGCGCGACCGACGAGCACAAGGACGATCTGTGCGTCATCCTGCTCGGCTACGAGAAGGAGATGGCGGAGATGTTCCGGGCGTTTAATCCGGGCGCGGCGAGGCGGTTTTCGAACGTCATCCGCTTCCGGTCCTATCCGGCGGACGACCTGATGACGATTTTCCAAAACCGCCTTCGCGAGCGCGGGCTCGGGATCGACGACGGTGCTTGCGACGCGGTTCGGAAGGTCCTCCAGGCGGAGGAGAGCCGGCTGGACGACCGCTTCGGCAACGCCGGCTTCATCAACGACACGCTCCTCCCGGCGCTGGAACGCAAGCTCCGGGGAGACCTCATCACCGAGGAGACCGTCCTGCAGGCATTCCCGCAGTACGCCGCGATTCTGGCGGACAATACGGAGAACGAAGCCGCGATCCTCGCCGAACTGGACGAGATGGTCGGCCTCGGGTACCTCAAGGAGCAGGTCCTCGGGATCGCGAACATGCTTCAGAACAAGCTGGACAACTACGAGCGTCGCTGCGAAGCGGCTGCCGCGGCGGGCAGGCGGAAGCCGCCGTTCCCGTACATGAACATGCGGTTCGTCGGCCCTGCGGGCTCCGGCAAGACCACCGCCGCAGAGATCGTTTCGAGGCTCCTGTGCGCCAGAGGGATCCTGACCAATCCGGAGCCGGTCATCGAGAAAGCCGGCAACCTGGTGGGCGACAGCCGCCTCAATTCGTGCGAGAACGCGGTGCGGAGCACCCTTCGGAGCGGGCTCGGCGGGGTCGTCGTCCTGGATGAGTTCTACAATTTCAACAGGGGATACGACGGCGGCAACATCGCGAACGAGGCGCTTTCGGCGATCATGAGCATGACCGACGATCACAAGAAGGACCTCTGCGTCATCGTGGTCGGGTACGAAGAGGAAGTCAGTCAGATGTTCCGGACGTTCAACCCGGGACTCGAACGCCGGTTCCCGTACACGGTCCGGTTCAACGGATATTCGGACGAGGAACTGCTTCAGATCTTCCGGCTCCGGCTGGGCGATGATGATTTCACGCCGGCGGAGGGGCTGGAGGAGCAGATCCTGCGGATCATCCGCGCGGAAAAGCGCCGGCTCGGCCGCAATTTCGGCAATGCCGGCTGGGTCGAGGACGTGCTGATCTCCAATCTGGAGACGGCGTACTACCGCCGCGGCGGGCAGGACCAGGTGATCACGGAAGAAGATGTCCGCACGGCGTTCCCGGAGAACAGGGCGGGCGGCGGTTCCGGCTCGGCGGACACGGCCGAATACAAGAGGGTCCCGGCCGAACTCTTTGACGCGCTCCCGGAGATCCGTCCGCTGGCGGAAGAGGGGTCGCTTGTCGGATCGTACGGCTATATAGAACGGACGATCTTCTTCGTTAAGACGGACCGCGGCAGCGGGACGGGGTTCCTGATCCATCCGGACGGCTATGCGATCACCTGCAACCACGTCGTCGAGGGCGCGGAGCGCATCGAGGCGATCCTGCGGCCGGGGCACGATGGCGAGACCCATCCGTGCGCGGTGGTGAACCGCCGGAAGGACCTCGACATGGCGCTTCTGAAGATCGAAGATGTGCAGGACCTGCCGTATCTGCCGATGGATCAGCGGCCGCTCTCCAACATCCGGGGCGAGGAGTTCGAGCTGTGGGGCTATCCGTTCGGTTCGCGGACCGCGCGGGACATCACGAATTTCCCGGGCAGTATCGCCTCCAGCAACGACCAGCGGGACAGCTTCGGGCTGGTCCGGATGCACATCGCCGGGGAGGCCAAGCAGGGCAATTCCGGCTCTCCGCTGATCTCCAAAAAGACCGGCTGCGTCATCGGGATCCTGATGGGTTCCATCACCTCGCGAGGCTCGCAGCTCACGGAGGAGATCAACGGGATGCGCCCGATCCAGTACTTCCGGAGCGCGTTCACGACCCGCAGGAAGGCGGCACGGCAGCCGGAAGCAGGACTGACCGGGAGCGAACAGACGCTGCCGGAATCCGAAGAAGAATAAAAAAACGGTCCGGCCGTCCCGGATTGATATGCTCCCTTTATGAGAGACAGTGAAAAAGAAAATCACTGTTAATCATG
>CAYLSR010000372.1:0-2163 GCA_964385855.1 uncultured Mogibacterium sp. | reverse complement strand
ACTTGCCTTCCGGCGTGCCTTCGTTGACTTCCTGCATGAACTTCGGGTAGCCCCATTTCCAGATCGCGAAGATGTACATCAGCAAGCCGGCGATCGGCATGCACAGACCTTCCGAGAGGAAGTCGACGAAGTCGAACAATCCGAAGCCGAACGCGAAGGTCCAGCCGGAGACCGCGGAGTTCCCATCGAAGGACTTCGTGATAAAGATACCGAGGACGAACATGACGCCAAGCAGGAGGAATACCGCCTTTTTACGGTCGAGCTTCGTGGAGTCGACGATCGTCGCGACCATCGCCTCGCAGCCGCCGAGCATCGAGCTGTAGCCGGCCGCGAAGACGCACAGCATGAACAGCGTTCCGAAGATCCGCCCGATGCCGCCCATCGCATTGAACAGCGTCGGCAGCGTAACGAAGATCAGGGACGGTCCCGCGGTCGGCTCCATGCCGAACGCGAACAGCGCCGGCGTGCAGATGAGACCCGCCAGGACCGCGACGCAGGTGTCGAGCACCGCCGTCAGCGCCATGGAACCCGGCAGCCCGGTTCCGTTATTCTTTGCGATATACGAACCGTAGACGTATGCGACGAGCATGCCGATGCCGATCGAGAAGAAGACCTGCGCGGCAGCAGCGCCGATGACGCTCATGTTGATCTTGGAGAAATCCGGCGTCAGATACCATTTGAGACCCGCGGACGCGCCCGGCAGCAGGTTCGCGTAGACCGCGAGCAGCACCAGGAGCACGAGCAGCGTAGGCATCAGGATCGAGCAGAGCTTCTCGACGCCCTTCTTGACGCCGCTCAGCAGGCAGGCCGCGAGCAGAACGGAAGTAAAGATGCTCCAGATGATTACACGGTTGGACCCGCACGATGCGCCGAACACGCCGCCGATCTCCTCCGCGCTCAAGCCGGAGAGCTGACCGCTCAGGACCTTCCAGACGTACATCGGAGACCATCCGCCGATGATCGTCTCAGAGAAGGTGCAGACGCCGAAGATCGCGATGAATTCCAGCCAACCGATGACCGACCACCCGGTCTTCTTGCCTTCAATGGCTGCCATACCCTTGATTGGGGACAGCTGCGAGGATCTGCCCAAAGTGACCTCGATGATGAACAGCGGGATGCCGAGCAGAAATACCAGGATCAGATAGACGAGCAGGAACGCGCCGCCGCCCTGCGCACCGACGACATACGGAAACTTCCACAAGTTTCCGATGCCGATGCAGAATGCCGCCATCGTCAGGATGAACCCGATCTTGGAGGCAAAGCCTCTACTTTCTTGCATAACAAACCTCCTTACAACATAACAACCATACTATTCCCTTTCGCCAATGATGAAACCGTTCTTATGATGTCTGTTTGTTCCGGGCGAGCGCTTTTCCCCGGCAGCACCGCCCGATAGGGGTTCAGAGCGGTGCCTGAAGCACTCGGACGCCGCTCTGCCCTTTCCGCATTACTTGTACAGCAGATCCTCGCAGTATCTGTAGACGAACTCAGTCGGGGTGATGCCCGCTTCCTTCGCGCCGTTGAGCGAGAACTGCGTGTTCTTCGGCATGATGTCGTCGATCTTCGCGAGCAGCGAATCCGCATCGCCGTCATACAGGTACTCTTCCGCGCCGCAGATGACGCCGGCGGTATTGTGCCACCACTCGACCTGATAGATGATGCCGCGGTCCGCGATCAGCTTCGCCAGACGGATCTCCTCTTCCTGGCTGGAAGCCTTGAGGCCGTTGTTGGACGAACCGAAGATGTACTTGCACTTCAGGTTGGCGATACTCTCGTCATCGAAGATGCCGCCAATCGCGCACGGGCTCAGGATATCGACTTCCTGCTTCAGCACTTCGGATACCGGGCAGGTATCGATATTGTAACCAGGGTGTTTGTCGATGAATTCCTGCATTCTCGCCGGGTTGATGTCGGAGATCGTCAGCTTGGAGACGCCGCCCTCCAGCAGGTGCTCGCCCATGTACCAGCCGACTGCGCCGAGGCCCATCAGCGCTGCGGTCTTGCCTTCGATGGAGCGGGTGCCTTCATTGAAGAAGACCGCTTCCTTGAGTGCCAGATAGACGCCGTACGCCGTTGGCTTGCCGGTCTCGCCGGTCTTGGCCTTCGGGCCGCCGGTGTACTGCATCGAGTAGCCCTGCTCGATCATGACGTCGGACATCTCGG
>CAYLSR010000371.1:0-2183 GCA_964385855.1 uncultured Mogibacterium sp. | reverse complement strand
TTAGTATTAAGCATAGATCCTAGATTTTTAGCACTGGCACCTAAAGCGTCATTAGATCCCGGTCTTGTCTTATTCCGGAAGCGCTACAGCAGCGCGGAGAAGAGCCTCAGGACGTGGTTCCAGGCACGCCGCAGCGTGCTTTGACCGCTCCGGTACTTTTCCGTGACCTCCTCCGATACCTCCAGCGTCCGGAGATAGTCTTCCTTCATCTCCAGGATCGCCCTGAAGTTCATCATGAGGCAACCGTTTTCGAAGTGATGGAACAGGCTCCGGAAATCCAGATTGATCGTTCCGCAGGTCGCCACCCTGTCATCCGAGATGCACTCCTTGGCATGACAGAAGCCCGGCGTGTATTCGTAGATCCGGACGTTGGAGCGGACCAGCCGCTGATAATAGGATCGCGTGACACCGTAGATCGTCCGCTTGTCCGGAATGCCCGGCGTGAGGATCCTCACGTCGACGCCCCGCTCCGCCGCGCGGACCAGCGCGCTGGTCATCTCATCCGTGATGATCAGGTACGGCGTCATAAACCAGACATAGCGCGTAGCCGAAGAGATGATGTTGAGGTAGACGTTTTCGCCGATTTGTTCATCATCCAGCGGGGAATCACCGTAGGGCTGTATGTAACAGCCCGGCTCTGAAGGCACGTGCCCGGTTTCCGGAAAGAAACGCGTAAAATTCTGATCATCTTTGTCCGTATCCCGGATCGCATTCCACATTTCCAGAAACATCCCGGTCATCGTCTGCACCGCGTTTCCCGTGACCTTCACGCCGGTGTCCTTCCACTGCCCGTACGGATGGGTAATGTTGAAATACTCGTTTGCGAGATTGTATCCGCCCGTAAAGCCGACCTTCCCGTCAACGACCGTGATCTTTCGGTGGTCGCGGTTGTTGAGAAAGAGGTTGACCACCGGCATGGCCGGATTGAACACCCGGCACTGGATTCCGAGCTTCTCCATCCTCTTGATGAAGTCCGTATTGATGAACGCCAGGCTGCCTACATCGTCATAAAAGATCCGCACGTCCAGACCGTCCGCAGCCTTTTGGGCGAGGATCTCCTTGATCTCCGCAAAGGACTCACGGTCTTCAATCGCGTGATACTCCATGAAAATGAAATCTTTTGCCCCACGGAGTGCTTCCTTCTGCGCAGCAATTGCTTCTTCCGCCGTCGAATAGAATTCGACGTCTGAATCGTTGAACAGCGGACAGCCGCAGTGCTCCCGAAGATATCGGCTCATGTTGGCCAATGCGAGATCCGTCTGCTCCAACTCCTGGAACGCGGCTTCGTCGGCCGGCATCAACGTCCTGAGATACTCGTCGATCAGCCGGTATCGCTCCCGCATCCGCTTCGGCGCCGTATTGAGACCGACGATGAGGTAGATCAGGCTCCCCGCGATCGGGGCGAACAGGATCAGCACGATCCACGGCATCTTGACCGAAGCGGTCTTGTTCTGGCTGAAGATGCCGAGCACAAGAAGAAACGCGAGCAACCGAAAACCGGACGCCAGCCACGTGTACCGCTGCTGGAGCAGTCCGATCATCAGAAACATCAGGAGGACCTGAATCAGTATAGCAAGAGCCACGAAGAACATCCTTGCGAAGCTGTTCTTCGTGACTGATTTTTTCTCCATGGTCTCCGGGATCATGGAATCGAGTGTGGATTTGACGTCGTTCATGCGTAGGCTCGACCGGTGTTGCTGTTTCTATTTATCGTCGTCTTTGTCGTCGAGTTTTTTCTCCGCTTTTTCCAGCAGCATGTGACCGACTTTGTTCGCGCCCGCGATCAGCGCGAACCCTGCGGACAATCCGACCGCAAGCATGCCGAGCGCGATCTTCGCGACATCTTCGATGCGGTCATCACTCATCTTCGGCAGGTTATTATTGCTCATAGCGCCCTCCTTTACAGGAAAAAGAACATTGCTGACGTATGTGATCAGTTGCCGAGCCACTTGCGGATCTCACCGACGCCCGGATACTTCTCAACACCGTTACCGGAGATGCAGACGAGGGTCGGCGCCTGGAAGATGCCGTACTTGCGGGCGAGATCTTCGTGCTCGTACGCATCGATTTCCTGATAGTCCGTACCGGCGGCATCGAGCAGCTTCTTGACGATCTTGCAGTTCGGGCAGGTCGGCGTCTTGAAGAGCAGGATCTGCTCTTCTGCTGCCGCCTGCACCGGTTCC
>CAYLSR010000370.1:0-2195 GCA_964385855.1 uncultured Mogibacterium sp. | reverse complement strand
TTCCCTCCTTGCTTGGCTTGTGAAGTGTTTTGCTCAACTTCTTGAGTATAATGTAATGTGCAAAAGGAGGCATTTAGAATGGCTTTACCTGAATTTGAGTATGTCAGAGTCAGCAGCCTGGAAGAAGCTTCGCAGCTTGCCAAGGACAAGGGCGGCAAGGCCGCATTCATGGCGGGCGGCACCGATGCGATCCTGCTGATGAAAGACGGTGTGTACGAGAAGATGGGTGTGGATACGCTGATCGACATCAAGGAGATCCCGGATCTGCATCAGCTCGAGTTCGAAGAAGGCAAGGGGATGAAGATCGGCGCGCTGACGAAGCTCTATGAGATCCAGACGTCCGCTCTCGTCCACGAAAAAATGCCGGCAGTCGCGGACGCAGCGCACTACGTGGCTTCTCCGCAGGTCAGAAGAAAGGGTACAATGGCTGGAAACATCTGTAACGCTTCTCCATCTGCCGACACTGCTTCTATTTTACTTGCCATGAACGCAAAAGTCCAGACCTACAGCGTAGATGGCGGCAGAGAAATCGCGATCGACGATTTCTGGACCGGCGTCAAGAAGACCTGCCTGAACAAGGAAGCGGGCGAGATCGTGACCGCGATCGAGATCCCGGAACTGAAGAAGGGCGAGGGTTCCGCGTACTTCAAGCATTCTGTCCGTAAGGCGATGGATCTGGCGATCATCGGCGTTGCTGCCTGGATCAAGATGGACGGCAGCAAGGTCGCGGATGCCAGGATCGCGCTCGGCGGCGTGGCGATCACCCCGGTCCGCGCGAAGAAGGCGGAGCAGATGCTGATCGGCCAGGAGCTGACCGACGACCTGATCGCGGAAGTCGGTGTCATGGCTTCGACGGAATGCAAGCCGATCTCCGATGTCCGTGCTTCCGCGGAATACCGGACGGATATGGTTCGCGTCTACACCAAGAGAGCCATCAAGAAGGCTGTCGCTACGATGAAATAGGAAAGGAGGAAGACAAATGAGTAAGAAGATCATGAATTTCGTGCTGAACGGCGTCGAGAAAGAAGTGCTCGTTCAGGACAACATTACCATGGTAGACTTCCTTCGTAAGGAGATGCATCTGACCGGTACGAAGAGAGGATGCGAAGAGGGTGAGTGCGGTGCCTGCACGATCCTTCTGGACGGCAGCGCAGTCGATTCCTGCCTGATGCTCGCGATCGAAGCAGACGGCCATGAAGTTGTTACCATCGAAGGAGTGAAGCAGGGTGGCGTGCTCCATCCGCTCCAGCAGGAGTTCGTCAACAAGTGGGCTCTGCAGTGCGGGTTCTGCACACCGGGTATGATCATGTCGGCACTTTCGCTTCTGAAGGAAAACCCGCATCCGACCGAGCAGGAGATCCGGGACGGTATCTCCGGGAACCTCTGCCGCTGCACCGGATATGCGAAGATCGTCGAGGCGATTGATTCCGCGGCCAAAATCATGGCGAAGGAGGTGGCTAAGTAATGGCAATGAGAGGGAAAGAATACTACGCTGAGATCGAAAGCGTATACAAGAAACCTGAAGAGTACGTACTGGCCGGAAGAGGCAATGCGTACGTCCGCGTCGACGCGGAGGCGAAGGTCACCGGTTCCGCGATCTTTACCGATGACGTGTATCTGCCGGAGACCTGGTACTGCAAGCTGGTCCACAGCCCATACGCGCACGCGCTGATCAAGAGCATCGACTTCACGGAAGCGCTGAAGGTTCCGGGCGTCAAGGCGACCCTGACCGGAGCGGATTTCCCGGAAGGCCACAACCTCGGTAACCCGGAAGCGTTCAAGGAGCTGGCGGACAAGGAGCCGCTGTGCCGCAAGAAAGTCCGTATGTACGGCGATGAAGTCGCTGCGGTCTGCGCGACGACGGAAGAAGCTGCGACGAAGGCAGCCGCGCTCGTCAAGGTCGAGTATGAACCGCTGCCGGTCATCCTGGATCCGTTCGAAGCGATGGCTGTCGACGCGGAGCCGATCCACTATCCGCCGGATCAGCCGGGCACCGCGAGCAACCTGTCCATCTTCACCGTCATGAAGGCCGGTGACCCGGACAAGATGTTCGAAGAAGCGTACTATACTGACAAGTCCTACTATCAGACACAGCAGATGGTACACTCCGCAATCGAGCCGCACGGCGCGATCGCGAAGTATGCTAAGACTAACCTTGCCGAAGCACGAGAAAATATGACAAAACCCTTTGACCG
>CAYLSR010000369.1:0-2197 GCA_964385855.1 uncultured Mogibacterium sp. | reverse complement strand
GCTGGACCGACACCAAGAAGCTGCACAGCTACATCAAGAAGCACGCGGCGGAAGCCTATTAAAAGCCCCGCAAAACGCAAAAACCACCGGGATCCAGCAGACTCTGCCGGATCCCGTTTCATTTGCCTGATTGCGATTCGTTTCACTTCGTCCCGACGGATCTTACCGAAGACCACGCGGAATAGTAGAACTGTCCGTCTGCCTTATTCCAGAATTGATTATTGATTATCCTGTAGGATCTGCTTCGGCTCACAAGGCCGCTCACCTTCAGCTGATCCGCGGACGCGGAGGCGTACGCGACCGACGCGCCGCTGAACGATTTGTTCGTGCTGTACTGGATCTGGTAGCCGGAGATCTGCGCCGGCACCTTCGTCCAGCGGACCCGGAAGGCCTTGCTCTCCCCGGTCAGGCCGGTGAAGTTCGTTCCCTTCGGCAGAATGGTGAACGTCGTGAACAGCGTCCCGGTGTATCCGCCTGTTCCGATTATTTTCGCGGACGCCTTCCCCACGCCGACGTTGGCGTAGTATGTGACTGTGTAATCCGTATCCTTCTCGAGGACCTTCCCCTCGCAGGTCACGACAAGGGCCGGCTCCTTCGCGGAGCCGCTCCAGACCTGATCCGGGATCGCGGACAGCGTCGTGTTGGACGCGGTCAGCTCGACGGTCTCCTGATAATCCGGCGTCCCCGGCACGTAATCCTCCGCTGCCAGCGTCCGCTCCTCTTCCGTATAGATCGACAGGACACCTTCATCGTAAGTGTACCGGATCCATCCGCCGGAACGCCGGATGGTATACCCGAGGTCCGTTCCGTCCGCGCATCCCCGGAGCACCAGATCGCTGCTCAGGGAACTTCCGTTGTCCGAATTCGTGAGGTCCACGAGGTAGTTCTTGCCGTCGTTCATGCGCACGACGTTCCACATGTGCGGGCCGGAAGAATTCGCCGCTTCCATCGTTCCGTACACAAGTCTGCAGTCGATCAGGCTGCTCCGGAACGTGCTCAGATCGACCAGATACTTAAGTGCCTTGGAATACCCTTCGCACACGACCTTCGTGCTGCTGTCCCCGTCGAACACGTAGATCAGCTGCCACGGATCGCCGTACTCCGCCCCGCCCTGTGCCGCAGGATAATTGTACTCCGTCAGGACGCAGATCCGCTGCATGTAGTAATACAGCTTGTCGTAATCGCCGTAGCCCTGCTCCGAAGCGTACTGCACGATCGCCGCGGCATTCGACGCCGCCGCGGCCGCCGCGGACGTCTTCGCGGTATCCGCGTCGTACGTATCCGTTCCGCCGCTCACGCTGTAATCTGACGAGACATACAGGTAGAACACCAGATTGCTCCCGTCCCCGTAGGTGACGATGTTGCCGCTCAGGGAGACCGGCGCGCCGGACATGCTGTAGTAGACGCCGGCGGTCTTGTCGAACCAGTAAGCTTCGTACGGCGAGTCCGCCAGAGCCGCCTCGAGGGCCGCGTCCAGATCGAACGAGAGCAGCCGGGCGGTCGCTTCCTGAATCTGTTCACTGTTGAACTCCGTGATGCCGAGTTCCTCCATCGTGTAGGACATCTTCCCACCGAGCAGCTCGCGCATGGTGATCGTAAAGGTCGCCGAGCCCGTGCTGCCGTCCGCAACTTCCGCGAACTTCGCCCGGAGCCTGCCGTAGACGATCTGTTCCTTGTCGGACAGCTGATCCGCACGGGAGGACGCACCCGCCTCCGGAAGCCCTTCCGGCGACACCTCGTCGGACCCCGCCGCCTGCCCGAGGTCTTCCCGGGCCTGCTGCAGCAGATAGCCCTCCAGCAGGTCACTGCCGTCCGGAAGATCCGGCACCCTGTCCGTCTCGCCGGAGATCCCGATCGTCAGCTCCTGCGGGATCGCTTCCTCCGGCTCCTCTTCCGGCGCCTGCGCCTCAGGTGCTTCTGCAGTTTCATTCGCTTGTTCCTCTTCTGCGTCCTGCGATCCGGTCTCCTCCGGGAGTTCACTCACTATTTCGTTTTCCGGAGTCTCCGCGCCGGTTTCTTCCGCGAAGACCGCAGCCGGTGAAAGGCTGACGACAGCCGCGAGGAACAGCGCCAGGATGGCCTTGTGGTGTTTGTCAGGCTTCATGATAACAATCCTTTCGAGTATGACAGGGGTATGACATTGGGACGGTTCCAATGTCATTTAGTTAAGTTTTTTCCTTCAATATTAATGATTAGA
>CAYLSR010000368.1:1572-2205 GCA_964385855.1 uncultured Mogibacterium sp. | reverse complement strand
GCTGAACGCGGTGTAGATGTCGTCGCAGACCACGATGAGGTCGTGCTTCTCGACGATCCGCGCGATCTCCTTCATCGTCTCGAGCGTCAGGCAGTTGCCGGTCGGATTGCTCGGCGTGTTGATGACGATCGCCTTGGTCCGCTCGGTGATCAGGGCCTCGAGGCGCTCCGTCGAGACCTGCCAGTCCTCTTCCTCGTAGGTCGGCAGTTCGACCGGGATGCCTCTGGCGAGCCCGACCTGCTGCGGATACGGGGTGAAGTACGGAGACTGCAGGATGACCTCATCGCCATCGTCCAGAATGGCTTCCATGACGAGGTACATCGCGACGCAGCCGCCTGCGCAGATGAAGATCTCCTCATCCGCGACATCCATGTCGTACTCTTCTTTGTAGAACTTCGCGACCGTCGCCCTCAGCTCCGGGTCGCCGCGGAATTCGGTATATTTGGTGTGGCCGGCAAGTGCGTCCTGATACGCCCGCTCGATGACGGACCGGTCCGTGATCAGATCCGGATCGCCCAGCGACAGGTTGATCACGTCGTTAAACTGCTTCGCCTTGGCGTTGGAAGCGCCCATCGGGGTGCTGTTATCTTTCCAGTAGCGTTTCGAAAGAAATTTGTGTTTCATCTCTTTATT
>CAYLSR010000368.1:0-1562 GCA_964385855.1 uncultured Mogibacterium sp. | reverse complement strand
GGGTCTCAGGAGGACATCCCGGACCGTCCGGCTATACCCAGAGAGGATTGTCCCACATCGTCCACTTCGTGCCGATCCCCATCTCCAACGCTCTCAAGTAAAACATATTCGCGATGGCGATGTCCACACATCCCATGCCCATCGTCTCGACAAAGACGAACTGGTCGTCCGAGGTCCTGCCCGGCGCGTTTCCGGTCACGACGTCCTTGATCTCCACGGCGTCTTCCTTCTTGAAGAGGCCCTTCGCGCTGAGCCTGCGGACCGGGCTGTCGAGATGTGAGATCTGCTCAAAGCTGTCGAGGACGACGTGGTCCGCCGCCAGCATGATGTCATCGTCAAACGAGCAGCTCTCCATCTGGATCGCCGTGCAGTTCGGCTTAAGCCACTCCTTGCGGATGAACGTCTTGCGCGCTGTCGTCTCGGTGACGATGAGATCCGCGCCCGTCACGGCCGCCTCTGCATCGCACATCGGCACGACCTTCGGCGCGACCTTGTAGAGCCCGCCTTCCGCGAATTCCGCCGCCAGCGCCTCGGCCTTCGCGAGGTCCAGATCGACGATCCGGATCTCCTCCAGCGACGGGACGGACGCCGCGATCGACATGATCATGGTCCGGCCGATCACGCCCGCGCCGATCAGCGCGGCGATCTTGGAATCCTTACGGGCCGTGTACTTCGCGCAGACGCCCGCCGCCGCGGATGTGCGCATGGCGGTGGTGATGGTCCCGTCGAGGATGGCCTTCGGCATCATCGTCTTCGGGTTGCTCAAAAGGACGACGTCGAGCCCGTATGGGACCTTGTACATCTTGACGTTGTCGACCGCCTCCGCGGCCCACTTGAAGCCGACGACTTCGTTCTCGCCGCCGACGTACGACGGCATGGACATGCCGTAGCTCTTCCAGTGATCAAAATCCGGCATCGGCAGGAAGATCTTGGCCGGCTGGATGACCTTGCCCTCTCCGAGCATCTTGAACGTGTTTTCTGTTTCCTTGAGGATCAGCTCCATGTCGAGCAGCCCCGCCTTGATGCAGTCCTCCTGCTTCAAAAGCAGGATCTCCGGCAGCAGATCTGGTTTTCTTTCCATCTTCTCTTCTCCTTTTCGATCATACCCACAGCGGCATGTCCCACAGGGTCAGCTCGGTGCCGAGCCCCATGTCCTTCGCTTGATGATACAGTTTATTTGCGATCATGATGTCGACCATGCCCATGCCCATCGTCTTGCAGTAGACCAGCTGATCCTCCGAGGTCCGGCCCGGATATTTGCCGGTCACGACGTCTTTAAGCTCCCATGCATCGTCCTTGGTGACCTTACCTTCCGCATCCAGCGTCTGGATGATCCCCGCGTGGTGTAAAAGCTGCTCATAGCTGTCGACCGCCAGGATGTCCGCATTCAGGACGACGGCTTCTTCGAACGCCTCGCGCTCCATCTGGATGCAGGTCGCGTTCTTCTTGAGCTGCTCCGCCTTGATGAACGGCTTTCTGGCCGTGGTCTCGGTGACGATCACGTCCGCGTTCACGATGGCCTCGTCCGTGCTGCAATACGGGACGACCTTCGGAGCGACCTT
>CAYLSR010000367.1:0-2224 GCA_964385855.1 uncultured Mogibacterium sp. | reverse complement strand
AACGCTCTCCGCGGAGGAGCTCCGGGACCGGATCGAATCGGCCACAGAGGACCGGTACGACGATTACGATCACTGGGACCGCTACGGAGACCGCAGTCAGGAGCCGAAAATCGCTTCCTTTGAAAACTACGTCCGGCAGGATGAGACGCTTCAGGATCACCTGATGGAGCAGCTCAAGCACTCCAATCTGGCCGGGGGCGCTTACCGTGCCTGCGAGTATCTGATCTACAACATGGACGAAGACGGCTATCTGATGCTGGACGATGAGACCCGTGCGATCATCGAAAAGGAATGTTTCGCCACCGCCTGGGATATCGCGCTCGCGCTCGAGATGCTGCAGTCCATGGATCCGGCCGGCATCGGCGCGCGGAGCCTCGAGGAATGCCTCAAGCTCCAGCTTGCGCGGCGGAACGCCCTAACGAAAGAGCTGGAGCTCCTGATTGACCGGATGCTCCCGGACATCGCGGAAAACCGCATCGGCGCGATTTCCAAGGCGCTCCGGGTCTCCACCGGGCAGGCGCAGCGGCTGGCGGACCGGATCCGCAGTCTGGAACCGAAACCGGGCCGGCGCTTTTCGGACGGCAAGGCCGTGCCGTACATCATTCCGGACGTCATCGTGGAGCGCCACGGCGACAGTGTGACCATCTACTCCAACGAGCAGAACGTGCCGAGGCTCCAGATCAGCTCCTACTACCGGGATCTGGTGCCGGAGATCGGTGACGACAAGGACCTCCTCCGCTATCTTTCCGACCGCTTCGGCGCGGCGGACCGGCTGATCCAGAGCATCGACCAGCGGCGGGAGACCCTCATCCGCGTCACCGCGTCGATCCTGCGCTTCCAGACGCAGTTCTTCCGGCCGGGCAACAACATCCTGCGGCCGCTGACGCTCCGGCAGGTTGCGGAAGATCTCGGCGTGCACGTTTCCACCGTCAGCCGGGCTGTGGATGGGAAGTACCTGCAGGTCAACGGCACCATTTACTCGATGCGGCATTTCTTCGGCAGCGGCGTCGGCACGAAAGCCGGCGCAGAAGCTTCGGAAAACGCTCCAGCGAATCTCTCCGGCGAACCGCAGGCATCCGCGGAAGGCGCTTCACAGCCGGAGACCGGCTTCTCCGCGGCAACGGTCACGGAGATGATCCGGACGCTGATCGCAGGGGAAGATCCGGCCAAGCCGCTCAGCGACCAGAAGATCGCCGATACGCTGAATGCCGACGGTGTCCCGGTTTCACGCCGGACCGTAGCCAAATACAGGGAAGCCGCCGGGATCCCGGCGACCTCCAGACGCAGGCGGTTCTGAACCGCCTATTTTCTTTTCCTGTAATCTTCCTTGATCTTCTTGCTCCAGCTCCTCGGGACTGCACCGGCATTCCGGTAGCTGCTGATCGCTTCACCGACGCAGGAGTAGTTGGTCTCCAGCCCGGTGGCATCGCAGACGAAGTCCACCGCGCGGTCCTCACGGATCCCGACTCTGGCCGCGATCCCGACGGCGTCGATGTTGGCCGCGAGGAAGAGGAACTCCCAGCCGTCCTTCTCCTGCCGTTCCTCGATCAGCTTCTTCACATCCTCGTAGCTGTACCTGCGGCTCGCGTTCTCGAGCCCGTCCGTCGTGATGACGAAGATCGTCTTGTCCGGGCGATCCTCTTCTCGGGCGTACTTGTGCACGTTGCGGATGTGCCGGACCGCATCCCCGATCGCGTCGAGCAACGCCGTGCAGCCGCCCGGGCGGTACTCCTTGTCCGTCATTTTCCCGACCTCGCGCACCGGCACCCGGTCGTGGATCACCTGCGACTCATCGCAGAACAGGATCGTCGAAACGATTGCCTCGCCTTCTTCTTCCCTCTGCTTGTCGATCATCGCGTTGAACCCGCCGAACGTGTCCGCTTCCCTTCCGTACATCGAACCGCTCTTGTCCAGGATGAAGACCATTTCCGTAACATTCTTGCTCATTTTCGTACCTCTCTTTCTCTCTATTCTTTCTCTCTATGGAAATCACTTTCGTTCTTCGCCGTCACCGGCGAAAAACAGCGCTTTTTTGATCTGATTGAAGTATAGCAGGCACGAAAGGCAAAAAGGTCGCCCGACGGGCGACATTTGGCGGCCGGTGCGCAGGTTTTCGCGCAGCAGAAAAGAGCGGGCAAAACCCGCTCTTTCGTTTCTGAAAGCTGACAGAAGAACCGGGTAGATTATAATCTGAAGTGCAACACTAAATAAAATAATCGACATA
>CAYLSR010000366.1:0-2236 GCA_964385855.1 uncultured Mogibacterium sp. | reverse complement strand
GCCGGACCGGCAGTCCCGCGCGCTCCTCGGCCTTGCGGCAGACGCGTTCCCAGTCCGTGCCGAGCAGCGCGTCGACGCAGGTCCCGCAGATCATGACGACGGACGGCTTCTCCTCCAGATAGTCCACGACTTCCTGAACGGCCTCCGGCACCTTCGAGAGGTGGTCTCCGTTCACGATGTCCGATTCGTCCATCAGGAGGAAGAAGAACCGGTCCTCGTAGCCCTGCACTTCTGACAGCAGCCGCGTGTTTCGGCCACAGCAGCCCGGCGCAACGAGCAGCATGACAGAGCCCGGCACCGCAAGTCCGGCGCGCTTGACGCCAAACCCCGTGGCGCCCGGCGAATTGAACGCCAGCGCCGCCGGGGAGCTGTAGATCAGCTGCGTCGACGGCAGCAGCTCCGGCGGGATCTGATCTCTGCCCAGCTCGTGCAGCTCCCGTATCGTGATGTAGTATGGTTCACGGTCCATCGATCAATCCTCATCGAGCTCAAGGAGCCTCTGTGCCAGCTCTCGAAATTTCTTGCTGATCGGCAGATCCGGATCTCCCTGGATCACGGTCATGCCCTTTTCTTCATATTCGTTGATCTCATCGCTCCGAGGGATGTCCCCGGCGATGGTCAGCCCGCGCTCCTCGGCGAACTTCCGGACCTTTTCTTCCTCGCCCGGCACGTTCCGGCGGTTTAAGATGATTCCGCTGACGTCCGCGTAGCCGCGGTCCTCGAAGTTCCGGACCGCCCGGTAGATGTTGTCCGCCGCGTAGAGGGCCATCTTCTCGCCGGAGGTCACGATCAGCACGTGCTCCGCGTAGCCCTCCCGGATCGGCGCGGCGAAGCCGCCGCAGACGACGTCCCCGAGGACGTCGTAGAGCACGACGTCAGGCTCCCAAGTCTCGAAGAGCTCGAGCTCCTCCAGAAGGTTGAACGTCGCGATGATCCCCCGGCCCGCACAGCCGAGGCCCGGCGTCGGGCCGCCCGTCTCGATGCAGATGATGTTGCCGAAGCCCACCTGCGAGATCTCCTCGATCGATTCCGGCTCGTTGTCGTGGTCACGAAGGTAGTCCATGACCGGCTGCTGCGCCTTCCCGCCAAGCAGGTTGATCGTCGAATCCGCCTTCGGGTCGCACCCAATCTGGATGACGCGCTTGCCGAGCGACGCGAACGCCGCCGCCAGATTGGCCGTCATGGTGGATTTGCCGATACCGCCTTTGCCGTAGATCGCTAACTTCAACATCTTTGTTCCCTCTCCTTCACACCTGGATCCTATACAAAAACAGCTTCTTTTCACCGAAATCTTCCGACGAAAAGAAGCTGCTGCATGTCTTTCGTATGCGACGCCGCTTCCCGCTCGGAGGCTTCCTTGCAGTCAGAGTTGTTCGATCAAAGCCGGCCTGCCGCCGGCAAACGCATTCGCGTCGGAGCACTTCCTCCGCGTTTGCTTCCTGTACAAGTATTATACTGATAATTATTGGAAAATCAAGGGTTTAATTGGTTTTCGTCCATCGACTGTCCGTCGATACGGCGCAGCACTTTCGCCGGGACGCCGACGACGATGACATTCGGCTCCACGTCCCGCGTCACGACACTCCCGGCCCCCACGACCGAATTCTTCCCGATCGTCACGCCCGGCAGGATGATCGCGCCGGCGCCGAGCCACACGTTCTCCCCGAGGCGGACCGGCTTGTTGTACTGCAGGCCCTGCCGTCGCGGTTCCGGCTCGATCGGATGCTCCGCGGTCACGATCTTGCAGCCCGGGCCGATCTGGCAGTAATCCCCGATGAAGATCTCCGCGTCGTCGACGAACATGACGCCGTAGTTGATAAAGACCTTCTTGCCCACATGCACATTGCGGAGACCCCAGTTCGCGTGGACCGGCGAGAGGATCATCGACCCTTCGCCGCAGGATCCCAGCGCCTCCCGCAGGAGCTTGTCGCGCTTTTCCTCGTTTTCCGGCGTCATCGGTGTCGCGTTGTATGCCTCGAGCTTTGCGGTCAGCTCTCCCTGCACCGCCAGCATCTCCGGATCGGAGCAGTCATACAGCTCTCCGGAATTGAGGAGCGGCCGGTATTTCTGCAGGCCTTCCCGGATTTCTCTTTCGTTCATCTCGCGCTACACCCCTTTCGTTCTGCTCATTCCGCATATACTATACTACATTCCGATCTGCACGTCTATCCACATTTCCTGTCTAAAATCACTTTGCGGATAGTAAAAGAAACGGCCGGCGGTATGAACTGCTACC
>CAYLSR010000365.1:0-2236 GCA_964385855.1 uncultured Mogibacterium sp. | reverse complement strand
TCATGATTAACAGTGATTTTCTTTTTCACTGTCTCTCATAAAGGGAGCATATCAGCGCAGCCGCTTTTTCGTAGCTCTCTTTTGCGTTACCGTTCCGCGAACCAGCGGCCCGTCATCGACCCGAGCTGCTCGAGCAGCTCCTTCGCCCGGTGGAACCGCTGCCAGTAGAGGATGAAGCCGTGCATCATCCCGTCCATGCGGATGCAGTCGACGGGGCTTCCGGCCGCCGCGAGTCGCCGCGCGAACTCCTCGCCGTCATCCCGCAGCGGGTCCATCTCCGCCGTCACGGAGATCGCCGGCGGCAGTCCGCGGAGGTCCTTCGCCCGGCCCGGCCGGAGCCGGTCATCGTCCGGGTCGGTCCCTTCGGGCACGTAGAGCCCGTCCATCGCCCGGATGGTGCCGAGCGGCAGCATGTAGTCCCCCTGGCCGTACCGCTGTCCGGAAGCGGAGTCCTCCGGCGCGATGCAGCCGAACGTGCCGTAGAACAGCAGCAGCCCCGACAGCTTCGGCGCCTTTCCGTCCCGCCCGAGGAGGGCCAGGGCCGCGCTGATGTTGGCGCCGGCGCTGTCCCCGCCGGCCGTCAGCTTCGCCGGATCGCCACCGTAGTCCCGCACGTGTTCCTGCGCCCACGTCGCCGCGCAGACCGCGTCCTCGATGCAGGCCGGGAACGGGAACTCCGGCGCGAGCCGGTAGTCCACCGAGATCACGAGCATCTGGCAGGCATCCGCCAGCTTTCCGCAGAGAGGGTCGTGGTCCGCAACGCAGCCCATGATGAAGCCGCCGCCGTGAAAATACAGCAGGACCGGAAGTGGCCCGGCCGCTTCCGTAACGGCTTCCGGCACGTAGAGGCGCACCGGGAGCGGATCCGCATCCTCCCGCGGGATCAGGACGTCGATCTTCTGCCGGACCTCATAGGGATCCGTGTGGAGCGCGTGCCGGCGGATCTCATCCGCGCGCAGCCATTCCACATCCGCGGCGGAAAACGTCGCCGCGAAGCCGTCGCCCTCCAGCGACTTTCTGTAGAATTCATAGACTTCAGGATCAAATTCCGCTCGGTTCATCAGAAGCACCTCTCCAGCACGTCCGGATCCGGATCTTTCTTGTTGAGCATGCCGACGGCGAAGTACGCGATCCCGCCGACGAGCAGGCCCAGCACGATTTCGTGGATGCCGAACGGCGCGATCTTGTTCTGGTTAAAGAAGACGAAGGTCCCCACGCCGCAGATAATCGACGCGATGCAGGCCGCGGCGTTGCCGCGCTTCCAGTAGAGTCCGCCGACCAGCGGCCAGAAGAACGTCGCTTCCAGACCGCCCATCGCGAACAGGTTGATCCAGACGAGGATCGATGGCGGATTGAGCGCGAGCAGGAAGACAATGAGCCCGATCACGATGGTCAGCGCAAAGCTGCCCGCCTTGAGCTTCCGTTCCGTCGCGGCACCGATCTCCATATCTTCATTCTGGTCGGCCCGGATGACGTCGACGACATCTTTCTTGGCGATGTAGGTCACGTAGAGGTTCTTGAGGATCGTTGCCGAAGCCAGGATGAGCAGGGAGTCCACCGTCGACATGACCGCCGCGAGCGGCGCCGCGAGGAACAGACCGGCTGCCCAGGTCGGCATGTACTTGTTGACGACGTACGGGATCACGGAGTCCGTGTTCGCGAGCTGCTCCTCGCCGATCAGCGGCAGCGCCAGCGTGCCGGCGAAATGCATGCCGATCATCAGGATGCCGACCACGACGGTGCCCCAGAGCATCGCCTTGTGCAGGGATTCCGTGTCCTTGAAGCCCATGCTGCGCACCGCGGTCTGCGGCAGTCCGAGGACGCCGACGCCGACGAGCACCCAGAAGGAGATCAGGTAGCCCGGCCGCAGCGCCGCGATGTCCGCGCCGAACTCGCCCTTGCCCATCAGATCCCAGCCCGGGTTGTTGGCATTGTTGAACTCGATGATGTTCTCGACGCCGCCGCCCGCGCGGATCACGAAGAAGAGCAGCAGGAACGTGCCGCACGCCATGATGAAGCCCTGGATCGTATCCGTGACGACGACCGCGCGGAAGCCTCCGAAGGACGTGTAGAGGATGACGATCGCGGAGAACAGCACCAGCGCGGCCACGTAGGAAAGCCCGGTGACTGACTGCAGCAGCGTCGCGCCGCCCTTGAACTGCGCGATCATCTGCGGGATGAAGAACACGACGAGCATGATGCTGCAGAGGATGTCAACAGCCGGCGAGTTGTACCG
>CAYLSR010000364.1:1610-2239 GCA_964385855.1 uncultured Mogibacterium sp. | reverse complement strand
GGGCACGCAGTACTCCACGATCCTGCTGGGTATACTGATCTTTGTTGACGACTACTTCAACTGCCTGACGGTCGGCAGCGTCATGAAGCCGCTTTCCGACAAATTCAATATTTCGAGGGCGAAGCTCGCCTACCTGATCGACGCGACGGCCGCGCCGGTCTGCATCATCGCGCCGATTTCCTCCTGGGCGGCCGCGGTTTCCGGCTACATCGAAGGAGAGAATGGACTCAGCGTCTTTATCCGCGCGATCCCGTACAATTTCTACGCGCTGTTCACCATCCTCATGATGTTCGCGCTGGTCACGATGGATTTTGATTACAACAAGATGGCGATCTACGAGAAGAACGCCCGCGAAAAGGGTGATCTGCTCACGGTGCACGACAACATCGCGGTCAACGTTGACCCGACAGAGGAGAACGCGAATCCGAACGGCCGCGTCGCGGACCTGCTGTTCCCGGTCATCGTCCTCATCATCAGCTGCATCATCGGCATGATTTATTCCGGCGGATTCTTCAGCGGAGAGACTTTCGTCAACGCGTTCGCGAACTGCGACGCGGCTGCGGCGCTGTCGCTCGGAAGCATCGTCGCGCTGATCATCACCATCATCTACTTCTGTGTGAGACGCGTGC
>CAYLSR010000364.1:630-1600 GCA_964385855.1 uncultured Mogibacterium sp. | reverse complement strand
GGCAGTGCATGAACTGCGTGCCGGAAGGCTTCAAGCAGATGGTTTCGCCGATCCTCGTGCTGACGCTCGCGTGGTCCCTCAAGAACATGACGGACAGCCTGGGCCTTGCGGATTTCGTTGCCGGCCTTGTTGAAAACATGGGCAGCGGTGCGCTCGCGCTCATTCCGGCCGTCCTGTTCCTGATCGCCTGTGCGCTTGCGATCGCTTCCGGAACTTCCTGGGGTACCTTCGGAATCCTGATCCCGATCGGCCTGGCGATCACCCAGAGCCACCCGGAGATGATGATCCCGGTCATTTCGGCCTGCATGGCCGGCGGCGTCTGCGGCGACCACTGCTCGCCAATCTCGGATACGACGATCATGGCTTCCGCAGGTGCGGCATGCAACCACATCAGCCACGTGGAAACGCAGCTGCCTTATGCGATGACCGTCATGTGCGTCTCGGCGGTATCTTATGTCATCGTCGGATTCACGCATACACCGATTGTCGGACTGATCGTCGGTGCGGCTCTGCTGATCGGCGTCCTGTTCTTCTTCAAAAAGCGGCAGGCGGCAAAGGCGGCAGCCTGACGGAGTGCGGTATAAACGAAAAGATGGGGGCGACCCCATCTTTTTTATAGCTGGCGGATGTAGTTGCTTTCCGGCGGGAATACCGGTGATCAGAGGATCCCGAGCCCCTCCAGCAGGATCCTGCAACCGATGCCGATGAGGATGATTCCGCCCGCGATGGCCGCCGGCCGCCGGAACCGGGAACCGAAGGCGTGCCCGATGGCTTCGCCGAAAAAGGAAATCGCGAAGGTGACGATCCCGATCAGGGAGATGGCCAGCGGGATGCTGACAGCCGGCATGATCGCCAGCGTGATGCCGACCGCAAGCGCGTCGATGCTCGTCGCGATCGCCAGAAGGAACAGCTCGGGGATGTCGAGGCGAAAGGCTGGGGAAACCTGCTCCGCCGGCAGAGACGGACAGTC
>CAYLSR010000364.1:0-620 GCA_964385855.1 uncultured Mogibacterium sp. | reverse complement strand
TGCCTGCCTCTACCTGGGCGGCACATAAAATATACTCGGTTGCCCTCCCGGTCGCTCAGAGCCTCTTTCAGATTTTTGCCGCCGATGAGAGCGAGCAGCAGAAAGGCGACCCAGTGATCAAAGGACGCGATGTAGGCGAGGAAATGACTGCCGAGCAGCCAGCCCAGCGCCGGCATTAACGCCTGAAAACCGCCGAAGAACAGCGCGATCACGCCGGCTTCTTTATAACGCATGCGCTCCATGGCGAGCCCTTTGGTGACGGATACCGCGAAGGCATCCATGGCGAGCCCCACGCCGAGGAGCAGGATTTCCATGATACTCAATGATAAACCTCTTGAAGGATGCCGCGCGCCGCGCGGCTTCGGGCTGAAAACGGAGAGGAGCCTGACGACTCCCTGATATTATAGTACAGAACGGTCGCAGGTTCAATAACCCGCTCAAGACCGTCCTGCCGGGTTGAAACCGGACATAAAAGATGATATTATAAATTGTTAGTTTAAGAGCAGCAGGAGGAAATCAAATGAGAACACTGATGATGTTCGCAAGCATACTGATCGTCTGCGTCGGCACTTTCTGCCTGGCCAATTCGAGCGTACCGTTCCTGTCGGTCGCCTTCGTCG
>CAYLSR010000363.1:0-2263 GCA_964385855.1 uncultured Mogibacterium sp. | reverse complement strand
GAAGGCGTCATCGCCGGCACCGACGCATCGCTCATCAAGCACGGTGCAGACGGATCGAGCGGAGGATCTTTCGCTTTGACCAGAGGTTCTTTTTCCCCACATATTCCTGTTTATGGTCGCCGCCATCATAATAATTGATGGTGATCCGCCCGTCCGGGCGGACAGAAAGAGACATGTCCTTGACGTGGGCAGTCCGCTTTTCAAGGACCTTAAGCTGTTCCAATATTTCTTTTTCGTACATCAGATCGTGTTCGATGCCGGTCCTGCAGTCATAATACATTTCAGATACCTCCCAATACTATTATATCAAAGGTTCGAAAAGCGCCGGGTGCCTTTATCCGGCGGTTTCGTATCTGAATTTGAGCAAAATGTAAAGGTTGCCCTTCCCGCCCCGGTGATTTATAATAATCGTAGTTTGTAACAAGGAGTGAGCAGCATGAAGAGAATGAAAATCGCCGTCGTTGCACTTCTGTGCCTGGCGCTGCTGGGCGCGGTCGGCTGCGGGCGCAAGAATAACTACGCAGATATCGATACGAGCGGCAAAGACGTGACGTTCCGGCTCGTCGACTTGGACGGGCAGACGGAAACGAACGTGACGTACGAGGCCGGCGACACGGTCGAGATCTCCGTGGAAGAGCTGTACGGGAACGTCCACCTGGCGATTACGCCGTACGTGGAGCCACAGGAGGAGGCAACGGCGGAAGGCGAAGAGGCGGAAACTGAAGCGACTGAGGAACCGGCAGCCCCTGCGCCGATCTTCGAGACCGACAATCCGGGCAGCGTAGAGCCGTTCCAGATCGCGGAAGCCGGAACCTACACGATTACGATCGTCTGCAGCAAGCGGACCAGCGGAACGATCCACATCACCGTCCCGCAGCCGGAGGCAGAAGCGGAAGAGGGCGAGGCGGCTGAAGGCGAGGCTGCGGAAGGCGAAGAGGCTTCGGAGGAACAGGAAAGCGGGGAAGGTGCCTGATCACACGGATGACCGCACTTGCTGAACAAGACAACAGGAGGCAGACAATGAAAAAGCGTGTGGTAATACTGATCCTGATGATTGGTGTTATGCTGGTCTTCCTGCCGGGCTGCTCCGGCGCGGGCGGATCCGGTGGCAAAGGCGATCTGCAGCTCGAATACGGATACACCGTCAATCCGGATCTCGAAGTTGGCAGTTCTATGGGGATCGTCGTCACGAACCATGGGGACAAGGCCGCGACGGGGGTCCAGGTGACTGTCTACGCGTATGACGTGGACGACAAGCTGATGGTATATGATGAAGACGATCCGGCAACGGAGGCAGGTGCTTTCGGAACGGTCAGTGATTTCTACGACCTCGGGACGATTCTGCCGGGCGAATCCGCAGCCTTTGCCGGATACGGATACGAAGGCACGCTCAGCGAGATGCCGGATCACGTGAAGGCAGAGGTCACGAGCGTCAAGTGGAAAGATCCGGCAGAGGTCGGACCGAGGGTCACGCTGGTCGACGATGATTACACCCGCGGAGCGGAGGTGGTTCATGCCACGATCCGGAACGATACGGAGGTTGAGTTTTCCATGTGGGATCCTCAGCTGAGCCACGTCCTCACGTACGTCATCATCGCCCGTGACGCGGACGGGAAGGTCGTCGGCGGTCAGAACTACACTATCGAGCGGTTCCCGCCGAACACCGAGGACACCGTGACGATCCCGCTGTGGGACGATCCGTTCGCAGGACTTCCGGTTGAAAGTGTGGAAACGTACCTGCACCGGCTTGATCAGGACGCGGACGGGGTCCAGAAGATCACGTACTACGACGAGGAGGGAAACGAGATCTCCGAAGAGGAATTTATGGAGCTGAACGAGGAAATGCTGCAGGAGTGAGGCACCGGCAGAGGAAATGCTCCAGCTCTGTTGACTTCTACAAAAACGTGTGATATATTTGTAGTGATCTTACAAGGAAGGTACAGAAAATGTCGATTCACATGCTTCAGATCATCGAAGAGCACAACTATTATTACCTCTTCTGACAAAGAAGGGGTCGTTTTGCTGAGTGGATCATCGATCGGATAACGCAGTTCAGCGGCTTCGGGCAAGAGCTTGAAGCCGTTTTGTTTTGACCGGTCAGGCGCGTTTTGCCGGAGCAAAATCAAATAACGTAGTGCGAACCCGTCCGTTCTGGTGTATACTGAAGGGGCGGCAAGAAAGATACAAACTATATATAAAGGAGAATGAGAGAATGAAGACGTTAATTCCTGACAATGTAAGCCAGCATACCAACGTGTACGAC
>CAYLSR010000362.1:0-2265 GCA_964385855.1 uncultured Mogibacterium sp. | reverse complement strand
AAAAGCACGGCAATACCAGAACGGTCCTGATGCTGGACTACGTCAAGAGCATCGGTTACCACTATTCGACCGTCGCGGCGGTCACGATCAGCATCTCCGACATGGAGATCCCGGAAGCGAAGGCGGATATCGTCGAGGCGGCCGAAAAGCGCGTGGACGAGTTCGAATCGTACTACAGACGCGGTCTCATGTCCGACAGAGAGCGCTATGACAACATCATCAAGGAGTGGCGTTCCGCGACCGGCAAGGTTGCTGACGCGCTGATGGAATCGCTGGATACGATGAACAATCTGTATATCTTGGCGAATTCCGGTGCTCGAGGCAACAAGAGCCAGATCAGCCAGATCGGCGGCATGCGTGGACTGATGGCGAACGCGACCGGTCATACGGTCGAGATCCCGATCAAGGCGAACTTCCGGGAAGGCCTTTCCATTCTGGAGTACTTCATTTCGTCCAACGGCGCCCGTAAGGGTCTGGCGGACACCGCGCTCCGTACGGCGGACTCCGGTTACCTGACCAGAAGACTCGTCGACATCTCCCACAGCGTGATCGTCAACGAGATCGACTGCGGGACGGACGAGGGCATCGAGATCAGCGCGTTCCGCGACGGCAAGGACATGATCGAGCCGCTGTCGCAGCGCGTTGCGGGCAGATTCGTCTGCGGCGATGTCGTAGATCCTGCGACCGGCGAAGTGATCGTCCCGGACAACACGATGGTCACCGACGCGATGGCGGACCGCATCCAGAAGGCGGGGATCGAGCAGGTCAAGATCCGTTCGATCATGACCTGCCGCGCGAAGAAGGGCGTCTGCGCGCACTGCTACGGCAAGAACATGGCTACGGGCGGCCAGGTGCTCCCGGGCGAAGCCGTCGGTATCATCGCGGCTCAGTCCATCGGAGAGCCGGGTACGCAGCTGACCATGAGAACGTTCCACACCGGCGGTGTCGCGGGCGGCGACATCACGCAAGGTTTGCCGAGAGTCGAGGAGTTGTTTGAGGCCAGAAAACCGAAGGGTCTCGCGGAGATCTGCGAGGCGGACGGCACGGTCATCAGCATCAGTGTCCGCGAGGATAACAAGACGGAAGTCGTCGTCCGTGAAGAGGACGGAGACCGCCCGTACATCATCCCGTACGGCGCGAGACTCAACGTCAACGTCGGCGACGAAGTCAAGGCCGGCGGACAGATCACCAAGGGCCCGCTCAATCCGCATGACGTCATGAGAATCCTCGGCGTACCGGGCGTTTACGAATACCTCCTGCGCGAAGTGCAGCGGGTATACAAGCAGCAGGGTGTAGACATCAACGACAAGCACATTGAAGTCATCGTCAGCCAGATGCTTTCCAAGTACAAGATCGAGAAGTCCGGCGACACCCACCTCCTGCCGGGAGGCATGTACTCCAAGGCGGAGATCGAGAAGGCCAACGCGGAAGTCGAGGCGCAGGACGGCGAGCCGGCGAAGTACAAGCGCCAGCTCCTCGGAATCACCAAGGCGGCGCTCGCGACCAGTTCCTTCCTGTCGGCCGCGTCCTTCCAGGAGACGACGCGCGTCCTCACCGATGCCGCGGTCAAGGGCAAGACGGACAACCTCGAAGGTCTGAAGGAAAACGTCATGATCGGCAAGCTGATCCCTGCGGGGACCGGCATGAAGCTGTACCGCGGCATCGAGGTCGATTACGGCGAAAACGAGCCGCTGATGCAGTCGGTCCTGACGGACGAGGACAAGAGCCAGGTCATCACGGCGCAGCCGATCCCGGCGGCGAAGGAAGAGGGCCTGAGCGAACTCGTCAGCGAACTGATGAACGAGCAGTAAGCCCGCGTTCCGAGCCGGCCCGGCCGGTCTGAAACAGAAGTTACACAAAAGCAGCAGACGGATTCTCCGGAAAATTCCGGTTGACAAATCTGCTGCTTTGCTGTTATAATATTCAACTTCGACAGACCTGCGGACCGGTTGCACCCGGTACGCGGGATTGATTGATGAAATTTTATAAGAAAGGAGACAATAATGCCTACTATCAACCAATTAGTTCGTCAGGGCAGAACCAGCTCGGTGAAGAAGTCCACAGCACCTGCACTTGGTAAGAACATGAACACACTGCACAAGACTCTTACCAACGTCAATTCCCCTCAGAAGAGAGGCGTCTGCGTCGCTGTCAAGACCGTCACCCCTAAAAAGCCGAATTCCGCTCTGCGTAAAGTTGCGAGAGTACGTCTGACGAACGGGATCGAAGTTACCGCTTACATCCCGGGTATCGGGCACAACCTCC
>CAYLSR010000361.1:0-2274 GCA_964385855.1 uncultured Mogibacterium sp. | reverse complement strand
GTAGCCTGAGTCACCGGATCCACTTATCCGCGATCGTCGGCGCCTCGTACCCCCAGTCTTCCTCCGCCCCGTGGACGACCAGCTCGAAGCCGTTCTTTTCCAGCACGCGGTTGGAGGCCTCGTTCTCGACCATCGTGCTCGCCGTGATGATCTCGATGTCGGTCTCCTCCAGCAGATAGCGGACCATCAGTCCCAGCGTCGCCGTGGCGATCCCCTGCCCCCAGCAGCGCTCCAGGAGCCTGTAGCCCACGCTGATCTTGTGGATCTCGTCCCGGTACCCGTAGAATTCCGCAAGCCCGCAAAACCGTTCGTCCCGGAAGACCCCGAGGATCATGGACTCCTTTAGGCACTCGCCGTAAAGCCGCCGGATCACCTCGCGGACATCCGGGTACTTCTTTTCAAAGAGAAATGTCGGCAGATACCGGTAGACCTCCGTGCTGTCCACCAGCTCCTGCAGCCCCTCAACATCGGCTTCCTTGAGTCCGCGGAGGCGGATCCGCCCATCCTGCAGATCCGGAATCTCTGAAAACAGCTTCTTCATGATTGCCTCCTGTCCCTCGCCAGTGAAAAGACGACGCCGACCGCGCAGATGCAGGCAAAGACGAGAAACGACGTGTGCATCATCGAAAGAACCGCTTCCTTCGGCGAATTCTCGAGTGTTCCCGCGCCCAGTTTCAGCGAAGTGATGAGCGCCAGCACCGCCATCCCGGCGGACTGCCCGTACGTGCGCATCGTCGCGATGATCGAATTGGTCACCGCAAAGTCCTCCGGCCGGACGCAGTTCAGGATGGCGTTGGTGTTCGGGGATGAAAACATGGCGAACCCGAAGCCGGTCAGCCCAAGCACCCCGAGGATGTACGCCAGCGGCGTCTGCAGGCCGAGCCGCGAAAACAGCAGGAGGCAGATCGTACAGATCCCCATGCCGGCGCTGGCGAGCAGGGCCGGCCGCACGCGGTCGGACAGTCCGCCCATGAACGGTGAAAACGCCGCCTGCATCAGCGTCATGATGATCATCAGAAGCCCCGCCCTGCCGGACGGGATCCCGAGGATGACCTGCAGATAGATGCTCAGGATGTAGCTGATCGCGAACGTCGCGCCGTAGTTCAGCAGCGCGGCCAGATTGGAGAACGTAAAGGTGCGGCTCTCCAGAAACATGCCCACCTTCATGATCGGGTCGCGGGTCCGGCGCTCGTGCAGGAAGAACACGGTGAGCAGCACGGCTCCCGCCGCCAGTTCAGCCGCGCCGGCCGGGCCGTGGCTCAGCGTGGTCAGGCCGTACAGGCTGACCGCGACGCCGCAGATGAAGAGGACCGCGCCGCTCAGATCAAAGGACTCCCGGAGTTCCTTAAGCGGCTTCCCGTCATCCGGGATCCCCCGGATCGCCCGGAGGCTCAGGAGGAACGCCGCCGCGGAGATCAGCGCGCAGACCGCAAAGATCGACCGCCAGCCAAACGTGCTGTTCAGGATCCCGCCGAAGACCGGTCCCGCGGAGAGTCCAATGTAGACCGCGGCCGTCGAATAACCGATCACCCGTCCCTGCTCGTCATGCGGATAGCAGCTGACCAGGATCGCGTTGTTCGTCGCGAAGATCATCGCCGCGCAGATGCCCTGCAAGGTCCGAAGCAGGAGCAGGATCCTGAAATTCCACGCGAAGATGCAGCAGACCGAAAGCACGCCAAAGCCGCCGAGTCCCGTCAGAAAGACCCGGCATCTGCCGGTCTGGTCCGCGATCTTCCCCGCCGGAAGGCTCATGGCCGCGATTGAGATCGTGTAGACGCTGACGATCCAGCTCACCAGCGCGGCATTGATCTGAAAATAGCTCTCCAGCGCGGGGACCGACAGGTTGAGGGCACTCCCCATGAAGGAGGTCACGAACGCCGTGATCATCACCGCGATCAGGACAGATCTTTGCATCATCGATCCACTCTCCTGAAAATCAGCGGAAGGCAACCGCCTTCCGCTGTGATAAACCGTCCTTGACGGGTCAGTCTTCCTTCCCGTCCCAGCAATAGGTGCAGAGGTTTTCCACCGGGATCCCGACCGATCCCAGCATGTCGTCGAGCCGGTTGTACCGCAGCGTGGTAAAGCCCTGCTGGCTCCGGATCTCCTCGACCATCGCCTCGTACTTCTCCGAATCCGGATCCAGATATTCGCCGAGCTCGTCGTTCTCCATGTGACGGCCTTCGATCTTATCGATCGCCCTTCTGGCGAAGAGTTCCAGCTCCGAGGTCGACCGGGAGAAACTGATGTACTTGCAGCCGAACATGATCGGCG
>CAYLSR010000360.1:0-2275 GCA_964385855.1 uncultured Mogibacterium sp. | reverse complement strand
GCCGCATTATTGCCTATACTCCGGAAGTCATGTTGATGGAATGGAAGTTTTATAACGCCGGTCATGTTACCCCGCTGCATGACCATTATCATGTGCAGTTGTCATATGTGGTCAGCGGATCAGCAAAGATTATCCTGGCAGACGGGAGCGAGAAGCTCTGCAAAGCAGGGGATTCCGCCGCTTTTGCGCCGTATGAGGCGCACAGTGTGATTACCGCCGAGCCGAACACTGTCATCATGGATGTGTTCACCCCGATCCGGCTGGATCACCTGGCGAATCACAGAAAACCGGAATAGACGAAGGAGAACACGATGGATCTCGAAAATCTGAAGAAAAATATTACCGCACGCGGGCTCGGATTTCAACACTTTACGACCGTCGAAGGAGCGAAGCAGTATATTCTTGAACAGGTACAGAACACCACGGTCGGCATCGGTGGCAGCAAGACCGTAGATGCGCTGGGGATCTATGAATCGTTATGTGAGACCAACGAAGTTCACTGGCATTGGAAGGATGGCAATACTCCCGAGGTATGGCGCGCCGCATCTGAAGCCGAAGTCTATCTCTCCAGCGTAAACGCGATTGCCGAGACAGGTGAGTTGGTCAACATTGACGGTCGCGGAAACCGAGTAGCAGCAACGACCTATGTATACGGCAAGCGTGTTTTCCTGATCGCTTCCGCAAAGAAGGTCTGTCCCGATCTCACAAGTGCCATGGACCGTGCCAGGAAGGTTGCTGCACCCGCGAACGTACCAAAAATGCCGGGGAATCGCCCTTGCAACACTACGGGTAGGTGCTGGGACTGCCGTTCCCCGGCACGCGGATGCTGCGTCATGCAGATCATCATGTTTCGCCCGATTGATGTGAACAAAATGGAGCTTCTTTTGATCGACGAAGATTTGGGTTATTAAATGAGGAGAGAATGGACGAAAAAAGAAATCAAAAACCAGAAATACATGCAGGAAGCCTTGTTCTCATTGTTGTGATTGGATGTCTGGTCTACGCTGTTAACAATGGAGTACGAGTCAACTACGGACTGCTCTCAACCGCAATTGCAGACTCTACCGGGATCGACACCGCGAAGGTAAGCTTTGCCAATCGCGCAATTGCTGTACGGAATCATGCAGCCAATCTCCGGCACTCTGGCATTGAAGAAATCAAGTTCCTTTGTTCTGCTCGTTGGTGCTGCATTGATGATTGCGGGCTTTCTGATGATCCCTGCCTGTACCAGTGCATGGATGCTGAACATCTCATTGGGTGTTCTGATAGGCTGCGGAACCGGCGCGATGGCTTTTGGGATCATTATGAGTGCGGTAACTCCAATGCTGGGCGAAAGACGCGCGGTTGGGGTGTCGGGAGTTATCAACGGAGCAGGCGGTATCGGTGGAGCGATTATGTCTCCGTTTATACAGAGCCTGGTAGATGCCGGAGGTCTGCGTTTCGCCATGCTCGGGTTAACGGTACTGGCTTCCCTTACAGCGGCTGCCTCTGTCTGGCTATACGGGAAGGAAAAGTCCGTTGCTGTTCGGGAAAAAAACGGAATTGATGAGAAAGAGGATTTGTTTGATACCGTCCGAGCGGCTATTAAGAGCCAGGGATTTCTTCATCTTGCACTTGCTTTCTTTACCTGCGGATATTTCATGGCAATCATTGAAACCCAGCTGTATTCCCAAATCCTGAAACTGGGCATCGCCGGTGATACCGCGGCGCTTGCTTTTACAGTATACGGTATCATGGGGATGATCGGTCCCATGATAGCTGGTTTCCTTTGTATCAGGATACGCTGCAAGTGGGTGGTCGGCACCTGCTATGCGCTGAGACCGGTTGCTGTCGTTTGTTTCCTTCTGATGAATAAAACACTTCCGGCTATATTCTTTTTTGTGGTGTTTTTAGGATTAATCGGGAATTCAACAGTACCGCCTACTACCAACCTGCTGAGCAAACTTTATGGCACAAAAAAGCTGGGATTGCTGTCAGGAATAGCATTTGTCTTTCATCAGATCGGCAGTTTCATCAGCACATGGCTCGGCGGAGTTCTTGTCTCTATCACAGCGGACTATTCTTTCCTATGGATTATCGGTGCTATACTGTCAGTTGCTGCAGCGCTGCTGTGCTTTACGGTTAAAGAGGAAAAAGGTATAAGTTGTTGATTGTGTTTGTTCTCTGCAATATGAAGCATAATCTGAGCGGGCTAATATAATTCGTCGGCGTCAGTCATTTTCTCCCCCGTCGATTACGCTCTCCCGGGGATGCTCCCGCGTCTCAACGGCGAGGC
>CAYLSR010000359.1:0-2277 GCA_964385855.1 uncultured Mogibacterium sp. | reverse complement strand
CGAAGGACGAAGACCTCGCGTATGAATACACGGGCAAGGGCAACATGGTCGCCGTCATCACGGACGGGACGGCCGTTCTGGGCCTCGGGGACATCGGTCCGAGCGCCGCGATGCCGGTCATGGAGGGGAAGTGCGCGCTGTTCAAGCGCTTCGGCGGCGTGAACGCCGTGCCGATCTGCGTCGACAGCAAGGACACCGATGAGATCGTCGAGACGATTTACCGGATCTCCAAGAGCTTCGGCGGCATCAACCTCGAGGACATCAGCGCCCCGAGGTGCTTCGAGATCGAGCGGCGGCTGATCGAGCTGTGCGACATCCCGATCTTCCACGACGACCAGCACGGCACCGCGATCATCACCTGCGCCGCGATCATCAACGCGATGAAGCTCACCGGCCGCAAGCGCGGCGACCTCAAGATCGTCGTCAACGGCGCCGGCGCCGCCGGCCTGGCGATCACGAGGCTGATCCTGGACCTCGGGCTCGGCCGTGTCATCGTCTGCGACAGCAAGGGCATCGTCAACCGCGGCAATCCGAGGAACAACCCGGAGAAGGAAGCGATCGCGCAGATCACCAACGACATCGACCAGCATGGCACGCTGGCCGACGCGATCCACAAGGCAGATATCTTCATCGGCGTTTCTCAGCCGAACCTCGTCACCGCGGAGATGGTCCGCTCCATGGAGCCGGATCCGATCCTCTTCGCGATGGCCAATCCGGTGCCGGAGATCATGCCAGACGTCGCCAAAGCCGCTGGAGCCGCGGTCGTCGGCACGGGCCGGTCGGATTTCCCGAATCAGGTCAACAACGTGCTGATCTTCCCGGGCTTCTTCCGCGGGCTCCTGTCCGTCGGCGCGACCCGCGTCACGCAGGAGATGAAGATCCGCGCCGCGGAGGCGCTCGCAGCCGTCATTTCGGAGGACGAGCTCAGCCCGGACTACGTGCTGCCGCACGCCTTCGATCCGCGCGTCGCCGACGCAGTCGCCAAGGCGGTCGCGGAGGAAGCCGTCCGTGCCGGCCTCTGCCGTCCGATGCACCGCGTTTAGTAAAGGAACCGCAGAATGTCTGAATACCGAATCGAACACGATACCATGGGAGAAGTCCGCGTCCCGGCGGACCGGTACTGGGGCACCCAGACGCAGCGAAGCCTCGAGAACTTCAAGGTCGGCCGGAAGATGCCCGTCGGGATCATCCGGGCGTTCGCGTACCTCAAGGATGCCGCCGCGCGGACCAACGCGAGACTCGGCGTGCTGGATCCGATGAAAGGCATGCTTATTTCCACTGTCTGCGAGAATATCCGGATGGGCAGGCTCGACGATCATTTCCCGCTGGTCGTCTATCAGACCGGCAGCGGCACCCAGACCAACATGAACGTCAACGAGGTGATCGCGAACTGCGCCGCGGAGATCGAGGGCCGTAAGGTCCTCCACCCGAACGACGACGTCAACAAATCTCAGAGTTCCAACGACACCTTCCCGACGGCGATGAGCATCGCCGCGGTCTCCGCCTGCTCCGGATTGAAGGTCTCATACAGAATCTGCAGGCGCTCCACGCCGTTCAGCGGATACGCCCGCACCCCGAGCACCTTGAAGTTATTCAGGATATCCGCCTCGATCCGGTCCAGCTTCGGCCGGGCTTCGTAAATGTTGTCGGCCTCGATCGCGAATGTAATATACTTCGTGCGCATCAGGCCGTTGTTGCCCCGGGAGAGCTGGTCCTTCAGCATCTGGGCGTACTCCATGCGGACATCGTCAAATTCATCGTCCTGCGGCTCGATCCGGATCACCCGCTCGAATTCCGTCAGGTTGGTCTTATGGTTGATAAACGACAGCTGGAAATAAATCGTGCTGTCAAAATAATTGAGGAAATCACACCAGTTCTCGAAAATGGCGCTCTTGTCCTCGTTCTGTGCTAGCTGGTAGTTGATGTCATAGAAGCGGATGGTTTTGGAATACAGTCGGTCCTGCACCCGGCAGATCCCGTCCCTTCCCATTTCCCGGTAGGGGATGGATTTCTGGGCGGAGATCCGCTTTTCCTTCTCCTTCTTCTTTGACGCTTTCGTCTGCTTCCGGGTAGCCTTTTTTCCTGCCTTCCCGTTTCTTGCAGGCTTTCCTGTCGAAGAAGCGCCTGTCCCGGCTGCCGCATTTGTTCCAGCATAACCGGCTGCACCTGCAGGTTCCGGATCCGGGATTCCTTTCCGCCTCCTCTTCCTAGCGAGCTTTTCTTCCTTCTTCGCCAGCTTTGCATCCCGCTTTGCCTGCTTCCTTGCTTCCTTTTCCT
>CAYLSR010000358.1:0-2293 GCA_964385855.1 uncultured Mogibacterium sp. | reverse complement strand
AATACAAAAAAAAGAGAATTAATCTCTTTCTAAATAATCAGCTCCTTTATGAGGCCGGTCGTGGGGACCGGCGACATCGGACGGTCGGTCGCGGTGAGGTTCCGGGCGCTCGGCGCGGGTTCCGTCATCGGATTCAACCGGAGCGGCCGCGCGGCGGAGCACTTCGACCGAACGTTCCGGATGGAGGCGTTCACCGCGCAGATCGGAGATGCGGACATCGTCGTCGTATGCGTGCCGGGCACGCCGGAGACCGAGCGTCTCCTGAGCGCGGAGCGGATCGCCGCGATCCCTGCGACGGCTTACCTGATCAACGTTGGCAGAGGCTCGTCGATCGATCAGGACGCGCTGATCCGCGCGCTGAATGAAGGCCGGATTGCCGGTGCTGCGCTCGACGTGGTCGTTCCGGAGCCGCTCCCGCCGGACCACCCGCTCTGGAACACTCGCAATCTTTTGCTCACGCCGCACTGCTCTGGAGACTACGGACTCCCGTACACCAGCGACCGGACGGTGGAGATCTTCTGCGAGAACCTCAGGCGGTACGTCGCCGGAGAAGAACTGTTCAACCGGATCGATTCGGTAAAAGGATATTAGAGGGAACGCGGCAGCTTGCATTTTGTTGCAAAGTGGGGTTTGTGTTACAATTTAGTCACGTATATTGCATACCGGCATTTGCCGAGGAAGGACATTTTATGAAAAAAAGATTTTTACTGACCGCTTTGATCGTGATCCTCGCAGCGTTCATGCTCTGCGCATGCAGCGGCGGCGGGGAGACATCTGAGGAGCCTGAAGAAAGTGGCGTTCCGGCAGTTGAGGATCTGGTGGATGCCGCAAAGCTCAACAGGACCGGAAAAGAAAGCAAAAGCGGCTTTGACCCTGCGACAAACCTCGTGACAGAAAGCGAAGCCTTTATCGTCCACGTCCCTTCTTACTGTGAGGAAACCGCGAGCGAGGAGAATTTCACCCGTTACAGCATGGAGACGGGAAGAGGCGTGACCCTGCTTCAGGCCACGTTTATCGACTTCAATCCGGAGGAGATCGATCCGGATCAGATCAGGATCTTAACTCCGAGCGGCTTCATTCGGGGGATGAACCTCCAAAATCTGGAAATGGACCAGGCAGAAGACGGGAGCACGTCCTTTTCCGGCACGCTCACAGGCGGCCCTGACGTCCAGGGTCAGATCGACCTCGTCTACAACGAAAGCAAAAATCAGTTCTGCTTGCTCGTGATCATGCAGTCCGAGGAATCCGAAGCGGACTACTTCGCGGACTACTACAGGATCCTCTATTCGATCGAACTCAAGTGATCCCGCAAAGCTGACAACCTAAAAAGCGGAGACTGCCGATCATGGCGGTCTCCGCTCTTTCGCTTCTATGGATATTCAGGCCGTCCCTACTCCTTGACGCCGCCGAGCGCCACGCCCGCGACGATGTATTTGGACAGCGCGATGTAGACGATGATGATCGGGACGATCGCGATCGTGATGAGCATGTAGACCTTGCCCATGTCGAACTTCAGGAAGTCCGCGCTCCGGAGGGCGGCGATCAGGATCGGCAGCGTCCGCTTGCTGTTTTCCTGCAGGACCAGCGCCGGGAGGAAGTAATTGTTCCAGTTCTGCACGAAGGCGAAGATCGCCTGGACCGCCAGCGCCGGCTTCATGACCGGCAGGACGATCTTGTTAAACGTCCCGAACTCACTGCAGCCGTCGATGCGAGCCGCTTCCACCAGATCGATCGGCAGGCTTGCCTGCATGTAGCTGTACATGAAGTAGAAGACCGCCGGTGCCGCGATCGACGGGATGATCAGCGGGTACAGCGTGTTGATCATCCCCATCTTCGTAATGAGGTTGATGAAGCCCATCGCCGAGACCTGCGTCGGCATGACGAGGATCAGCATGATGAAGACGAACGCCGGCCGCTTCAGCCTGAAGTTGTAGGCGTACAGCCCGTACGCGGTCAGCGCGGAGAAGTACGTCGCGAGTATCGCGCAGCCGGTCGAGACGATCAGGCTGTTTTTGATGCCCGTGAGCACCGGCAGCTTGGCATCACTCAGGACGTTGTGCAGGTTGGTCGAAAACGAGCTCCCCGGCGTGAAGGAGAACCCCGCCTGGATCTGCGCATGGCTCCTCGTGCAGTTGATGATCAGAATGTAGAAGAAGAACAGGCAGAGGAACGTCAGGATGATCAGGACGAAATACGCGATAACGGTCCTGATATGCGAAGGCTTTTTATCCATGATCATGCCCTCCTTTCTTTCTTTTTCATGATGTTCTCATCTGCAAACTCTATTAACTGG
>CAYLSR010000357.1:0-2302 GCA_964385855.1 uncultured Mogibacterium sp. | reverse complement strand
GGCAAGAGGTCTCCGGCTGGCGGTCGATGCTCGAGCACGACCGGGAAAACATCGTGCGGAGCCTCCCGGGCCTCCGGGAGATCGCGCTCGGCGGCACGGCGGTCGGGACCGGACTCAACGCGCCGGAAGGGTTCGCGGAGAGCGTGGCGGAAAACCTCAGCCTGTTGACCGGCAAGGAATTCGTCAGCGCGCCGAACAAGTTCCACGCGCTGACATCCAAGGACAGCTTCGTCTTCGCGCACGGCGCGCTCAAGGGCCTCGCGGCCGATCTCATGAAGATCGCCAACGACATCCGCTGGCTTTCGAGCGGTCCGCGGTGCGGGCTGGGCGAAATCCTGATCCCGGAGAACGAACCGGGCAGCTCCATCATGCCGGGCAAGGTCAACCCGACGCAGACCGAATCTGCGACCATGGTCGCCGTCCGCGTCATGGGCAACGATACGGTGGTCGGGCTGGCGGCTTCGCAGGGCAACTTCGAGCTCAACGTCTTCATGCCGGTCCTGGCGGACGCGTTCCTCGAGTCCGCGTCGCTCCTCGCCGCGTCGCTCCGCTGGCTCGAGGAGCACTCCGTCCGGGGCATCCGCGTGAATGAGGACCGGATGCAGGAGCACGCCGGCAAGTCCCTCATGACCGCCGCGGCGCTCAACACGCACATCGGCTACGAGCAGGCGGCCAAAGTCGCCAAGCAGGCCCACGCTGACGAGAGCACGCTGTGCGAGGCGGGCGTGAAGCTGGGGCTGTTTACGGAAGAACAGTACGCGGAGTGGGTCGATCTCCTTCGGATGACGGGGATCGACGACTGACGCGGAAGCGTCCCGGAAACGGACCGCTGCCGGCGTGCCGGGAGCCGCGGGCGGCGAAACTGCTTTTATGCTAAAGAATGGAGAACTCATGAACGAACGCGAACTCTACGTCGATAACGATAATGATAAATACTTCGGCGATCTGCCGCTCTTCAACAAGCGGCGGCAGCTCTGGTCCGAATCGCACCCGAAGTACCGGCTGCTGAGGTCGCTGACGATCGTGGTCCTGCTCCTCGGCTTCGCGGTGATCGTGTACACCGTGATGAAGGATCCGAACCTCGATCATCCGGCACCGACCTACCTGTCCATCCTCATCACCGCGGCGCTCACGCTTCTGTGCACGCGGTACGGCAAGAAGCAGTACGAGCAGCCGTTCCACAAGTTCCAGAGCGCGCGCTTCGAGGCGACGGACGACGGCCTCTACTACATATACCAGAAGGGCATGACGCTCAACACCTACCTGATCCGCGATAAGAATATCCGGAGCATCATCCGCGACGACGAAGCGAGCGCGCTCCTCGTCCTGGGCGACGCCGACCTGCAGGTGCAGGACCGGAAGGGGACCTCGCGGAGCAAGGTCGACCGCCTGTACATGCTGGTGCCTTTCGACGAATTCGACCTGGACGACCTCCTCGAGCCGTATGGCAGCCTGGTCTCGGTCGAACCCGGGACCCTGCGGCAGCGGTACCTCCGGGAGCATTGATCCCGGGCGGGCCGGGGCGCTTTGGAAGGGCGCATCAAAAGATCCTGCGAGACCCTCCGATCGGACAACACGTGAAGACGCGCTGTCCTTTTTATGTTTATTTTCAGCCAATATCCACACAACGGGAGCGGGATATGTTATACTGATTACAAGGACCGGCAGGCTCCTTCGGCAGAGGGTAACCCGCCGACGCGCTGCACCAGAGCCGGCATGGAGGCTCCGGATCCGGTACTACTAAGGAGGTCACACTATGAAAGTTCAAATCAATGCCAGGAACTATAAGGCCAGCGACAGGCTTCAGGACAGCATCGAAAAGAAGTTCGCGAAGCTCGGCAAATACTTCCAGGACGACGTAACGGCCCATGTCAACATCTCCAAGTTCAAAGACAAGACCAAGCTCGAGGCGACCATCAACACCAAGCAGACCATCTTCCGCGCGGAAGAGATTTCTGACAACGTCTACGAAGCTATGGATCTGATCATCGACAGGCTTTCCAACCAGATGTCCAAGTTCAAGGGCAAGCTCGAGACGCGCTACAAAGAGAACAAGGCGCTCAAGTTCGAGTTCATCCCGCCGGCATCCGCCGACGAGGAGGAGCAGGAAGAGACGATCAGCGTCGTGAAGCGCAAACAGTTCGAGCTCCAGCCGATGAACTACGAGGAAGCCATCCTGCAGATGGAGATGCTCGGTCACGATTTCTACGTCTACTTCGACATGGATACCGAATCCGTCTATGTCGTCTACAAGCGCAAAGGCGACGCTTACGGACTGATCGAAACGACCCGTTAGTCGGTC
>CAYLSR010000356.1:0-2311 GCA_964385855.1 uncultured Mogibacterium sp. | reverse complement strand
GCTTACCGCTGCCGGTCCGTGTTTAGTATAACACAATGTGTGGGAAATAGGTATTTTTTTCTCGTCTTGTACGGCATTGTTCATTGCATAAATATGAGTACGCATATTGACAATAATAGTCTATTGTGTTATATTAAATAATTTCCGCCTTCAACTTGCTTTTTGCATAACTTTTTGCTATAATCATAATGTATCATAGTCAGGGTGGTGATAAAACGGGAAAGCAAGAGGATTTTTATGTTTGACATCGGCACTAATATAGCGTATCCGATGCACGGGGCGGGAACGATCCTGAACATCGAGGAGAAAGAAGTGCTTGGCGAGAAGCGCGATTATTACTTCGTCAACCTCCCGCACAGCAAGATGACGGTCATGATCCCGGTGGACAATTCCGAAGCGGTCGGCGTGAGGCCGATCATCGGGCCCCCGGAGATCCCCTCTGTACTTGACGTACTCGGGGCACCCTCGGATCCGATGCCGGGCAACTGGAACAGACGGTATCGGGATAATACGGAAAAACTTCGGACGGGCGATATCTACATTGTCGCCTCGGTCGTGCGGAACCTCGTACGCAGCGACCGGACCAAAAAACTGTCGACCGGGGAAAAAAAGCTCCTCGGAACGGCAAAACAGATCCTGGAGAGCGAGCTGATGCTCGCGGTAGGAATCACGAGAGAGGAAGCAGATGAACTGGTCGAGTCCCATATCTGAACGAGGGGACGGGAATCGACCCGTTTTTTTGTTTGCCAAAATGAAACGGGCGGATTTTTCGTTCACATTCTTTGTGCATTTTATTAAAATTTGCTTGAACTGTACAGATATTTATCCTATAATAGATAGCAAAGTTTTTACAAATTATTGGAGCTGCCTCCGGGCAGATCCGGAAGAAGGTACTTAATGACTATCAGGGTTGGTAACGGCTATGACGTCCACCGACTGGTCCCGGGCAGAGATCTGATATTGTGCGGGACTCCGGTCCCCGCCAGGGTGGGGCTGCTTGGACATTCGGACGCGGACGTGGCAACGCATGCACTCATGGATGCGATCCTCGGTGCGGCCGGTAAAGGAGATATCGGAAAGCATTTTCCGGATACAGACGAACAGTACAAAGGGGCGAACAGCCTGGAGCTGCTGGCGAAGACTATGGAGATCGCCGGGGACTACGAGATTGTCAATGTGGATGTGACGATCATCTGCGAGCAGCCGAAGCTGGCTCCGTACATCGATACAATGAGAAATAATCTTGCGGAAACGCTCGCCGTTCCGGCGTCCGCGGTCAACGTCAAGGCCACGACGACGGAAAAGCTCGGTTTTACCGGCAGGGAAGAGGGCATCGCCGCGATCGCAACATGTGTAATAGAAGGGAGATCCTGAAATGAAATTATCTAAAATGCATCTGAAAACGCTGAGAGAAGCACCGAATGACGCCGCCATCGTCAGCCATCAGCTGATGGTCCGCGCGAACCTGGTCCGCAACTTTGCCGCGGGCATCTACGGCTACATGCCGTTCGGATACCGCATTGTCCGCAAGATCTCGCAGATCGTCCGCGAGGAGATGGACCGCATCGGCGCACAGGAAATCTACATGCCGGCCGTCAATCCTGCGGAGCTCTGGAAGGAGTCCGGCAGATGGTACGCTTACGGACCGGAACTGTGGCGTATCAAGGACAGAAACGGCAGAGATTTCTGCCTCGGACCGACGCACGAAGAGATCTTCACGGACATCGTCCGCAACGAGGTTTCTTCCTACAGGGAAGTCCCGTTCAGCCTGTATCAGATCCAGTGGAAGTACCGCGATGAAGCGCGTCCGAGATACGGCATGATGCGCTCCAGAGAGTTCCTGATGAAGGACAGCTATTCCTTCGACCGGGATCCGGAGGGCCTGCACGTCAGCTACATGGATCATTATCACGCGTATGAGAGAATCTTCGATCGCTGCGGGCTCAATTACCGCATCGTCGAGGCGGACAACGGTCCGATCGGCGGCAGCAGATCCCACGAGTTCTCCGCGCTTTCCGATGTCGGCGAGAGCGAACTGGCTTACTGCGAGAGCTGCAACTACGCGGCGACGATCGAGCGCGCCGAGTGCGTGGACGATGTGCCGGATGTCGAAGAAATGGAAGAAACCAGAGTCGTCTACACGCCGGGCACCAAGACGATCGACGACGTTTGCGAATTCCTGCACCTGGATGTGAAGAAGTCCATCAAGGCGCTCATGTTCGTGACGTACGATCAGGATCTGAATCCGGCGGATTACGTCACGGTCTTCATCCGCGGCGACCGTCAGCTCAAAATGATCAAGCTTGTCAAC
>CAYLSR010000355.1:0-2319 GCA_964385855.1 uncultured Mogibacterium sp. | reverse complement strand
ATCGTAGCCGACGGCGACGTCATCAATTTCCGCTTTAACGTGTGACAGGAGGTAGTCAAGGATCCCGGATCCGTTTCTGTTATACATGTTTTCCTCTCATTCCGCTGAACATCATCGGCATATAATCTCTGCTGACTTCCCCCAGGGAGTACTCGCCCTTGTTCATGCACCAGTCCGTCACGAGCGCGCGCTCGCACAGACTGTAAAAGGCGACGATTTCCCTGACGGATCTCGTGTTGATTATAGCACCGTTTCGCTGTCCTTCTTCAACGATGCGTGTCACCAGTGTGAAGTAATAGCGGTTCTTATCTAAAAGATTGGATTCTTCTCCGGCGATCAGCTGCGACGCGTACTGGTTGGCCAGAAGGCTGTGGTCGATGTGCTCGCCCATGAAGGTGTGGATCCGGTAGTTGAGCTCGATCAGCTGATCGAACTCGTCCATCCCCTCCGGCAGCTCCCGCTCGAGCTCCCGGTACTTCTCGTCCAGGATCACGGACAGCGTGTTGAGCAGTGTGTCCTTGCTGCGGAAATAGTAGTAGAATGTCCCCTTTGCAATGCCGGCTTCCTCGATGATGTCGTTGAGCGTCGTTTCTTCAAACCCCTTCCGGTAGAACAGCTCCCATGCCGTCGTGATGATTTTTTCTTTGATATTCTGTTTCGACAATGCAGATCCCCCCTGTGATCATGAACTGTATGATGTGATGGACGGCCGGGTCATTCCCGCACGTTCGTGAACGCGCGGTAGATCGAACGGACCGCCTTCTTGTAATCGGATTCGCTGACGCCGACCTGTACGCTGATCTGGTCGGTCCCGTGGTCCACGAACCGGATGTTGACGTGGTCGTTGGACAGCGCTTCGAAGATCCGCACCGCCACGGAGAGCGTTCCGGAGATGTTTCGGCCGACCACGGCGATGGTCGCCAGCCCCGTGGAGACGTCGACCTCGTCCGCGCCGGTTGCCTCACGCAGATCTTCCGCCAGCGAGTCGGCGCAGTCGCGCACGGCGTCCGCCTCGACGATGACCGAGAGCGAATCCAAACCGGACTGCTCCCCGATGACGACGAGATCGTATTCGCGGAACACCTGATCGATCTTCTTGCGGAAGGACGGATCCTCCGTCAGGCGCTCTTTGTCGATCAGGATCGACGCGTAGCCGGTGCGCCCGGAGATCCCGGAGATATCCAGCACGCTGCTGTAGTGATCCGCGTTCTTGACGATCATGGTGCCCGGCAGCTCCGGCGCGTTCGTGCTCCGGATGTTGATCGGGATGCCGCGCCTTCTGGCCGGCGCCACGGCGTCCTCGTGCAGGACGACGGCGCCCCGCAGCGCGAGTTCGCGGAGTTCGCGGTAATTGATGACCGGCACGCTGAGCGGATCCTTCACGATCTTCGGATCGGCCATCAGCATGCCCGGCACGTCGGTCCAGTTCTCGTACAGGTCCGCCTTGACCGCTTCCGCGACCAGTGCACCCGTGATATCGGAGCCGCCCCGGCTGAAGGTCCGGATCCTGCCGTCTTCATCCGTGCCGTAGAATCCCGGAATGACCGCGTTCTTGTGATGGCGAAGCTCGGCGCTGATCATGCCGCGGGTCTCCGCCGCGTTGAGCTTGCCGTCCGCGTCAAAGCAGATGATCTCCGCCGCGTCGACGAAATCAAAGCCGAGATATTCCGCGAGCAGCCTGCCGCACAGGTATTCCCCACGGCTCGCCAGATACGGCAGGAGCCCCTGCCCGGAAGCGCGCATCTCGGTGAAGGTCGTCCGGATCTTCCCGATCTCCGCATCGAGGTCCAGGGAGAGCCCCAGGTCGGCCGCGATTTTGCGGTACCGCTGCCCGACGATGCGGATGTTGGTCTCAAACCGCTCCGGATAGCGCGCGGCTTCGATCAGCAGATCGGTGATCTTGACGCCTTCCGCGACAGACTTGCCCGGCGCGGAAGCCACGATGAATTTGCGCACCGGATCCGCCTGCACGATGTCGCGGACTTTCTGGAACTGCTCGGAATTCGCCAGCGACGTGCCGCCGAACTTGGCAACCGTCAGCTCCGAGCGGTTTTGCAGGACCGGCGCCAGGTCTTCGTTAGAGATCAGCCGGATGTCGTACGGCGTCGACTGATAGACGAAGTAGTTGAGCCAGTTGGAGTAGATCAGATTCGCGCAGGACCGCCAGGTGACGACCGGGTCCTTCGTGTCGTCGTCGTTCGGGAAATAGTTCTCCGGCACGTTCGGATCCAGCCCGGCCTTCTTGTCTCTGACATATTCTTTGAGCAGCGTATCCGCGTCGTATTCCGAATGGCCGGTCACGAAGATCTGCCGGTCGTT
>CAYLSR010000354.1:0-2320 GCA_964385855.1 uncultured Mogibacterium sp. | reverse complement strand
AACCAGAAAAGCCAGCACCGTATCCTCATACCAGTAGCCCGCGGGCCAGAGCAGGCAAAGCCCGCGTGGCGAAATGCGGTCGAGGGCTATCTGAATACGCAGAGGTTCTATCTGATGACGGTACCTGAGGACTTCGACCTGGCACTTAGTGTCTATGACAGATTAAGGCAGCAGAAGAAGATCTACGGAGTGGGCCTTGTTAACACAGCAAAGCTTTCGGAGTACGATGAAGCACCGGAAGGCAGTCTCGCGGAATGCGTGACATCGAAGAATATCTGGGCCAGACGCTATGCCAATATGGTGCTTGGCAAAGTCCACTGTGCCGGTAGCCATCAGGAGCTGAAGCAGTATCCGGTCGCGATCACCCGGCAGTGCATGAGATATCAGAATCATGTCGCTTCCGCGATCTCTCCGAAAATATATGAAAAGCCGTATATCGGAGCCGGAGCTGTTGTGGTACAGCTCGAGCAGGCAAGGGAAGAAAAACGAAAACTTGAGATCAGCATTGAAAATCACAGAAGAGAGCAGGAGCATCTTGACAGGATGACGAAATGCCTGAATGCTGATACCGACAGAGAGGTTAAGTACAATCTTGCTTCGCTTGAAGCTATGCGCAGCCATGAGACAGAGATAGAAAACTGCGACAGAGAGCTTGCAGAAATCAAAGCAAGCAGGACGATGGTCCAGAAGCAGAACAGGCTCGAAGCGCTGGAAAGAGAGAAAGGTGAGATCAGCGGAAGGCTGAGGGAAACCAGCAGGAACATCGGAAATCACGAGAACGCGATCCGAAATGCCGAAGATCAGAGGGATAGAATATCATGGCAGCAGACAAGGCAGAAGGAAATTGTAGCCGAGCTGTTTTGCAAGCTCGGAGATGACGCTGCCGACTGCGAAAGGGACTATAAAAAGCAGACTTCGGAGCATGAATACGAGAAATATCGCCAGAATTATGAATCCGCGAGGAAGGGCAACCGCACCAGACGTGAAAAGGCTGAGAGCCTGATGGCGGAGGCGATGAGAAGATATAAATCCGGGCATGATTTCGGGGCTGCGGACTCATTAGAAGGCTTCCCTGAATTCAATGCCGAATATGACAAGCTGAAGAACTCACAGCTGCTCGAATACGAGGAGAAAGTGAGAAGTGCCCGTGAGAAGGCAGAGCAGGAATTCCGAGAACAGTTCCTTGCGCGCCTTCAGGAGAATATTAAGCAGGCACAGAATGAGTTCAAAAGTCTCAACAGAGCGCTTACTGACATACATTTCAGCAATGAGAGATATGAATTCCGATATGAGCCGCGGAAACACCTTAGGAAGTTCTACGACATGATTATGGACGATTTTAATATCCTCGGAGGGGAAAGTCTGTTCAGCAGCTCGTTCAATGAGACACACAGGGAAGCAATTGATGAGCTCTTTGAGAAGCTGGCTCTCGACGATGAGAACAGCGCCAGAGTACTTGAGGAGTATACGGACTATCGTACATACATGGATTACGATATTCGCATCACCTTCGATGATGGCAGCTATATGTTCTACTCTAAAGTCAGCCGAGAGAAGAGCGGCGGCGAGACGCAGACGCCATTTTATATCACGATCGCAGCGTCCTTTATGCAGCTGTACCGCAGCAGTATAGGCGGAGACTCGATCGGGCTGGTTATGATGGATGAAGCCTTCAATAATATGGATGACAGCCGAATGTCGGGAGTTCTGTCGTTTATGACAGGCTCAAATCTTCAGACGATAATAGCTGCTCCTCCGGAAAAGATACAGTACATAGCCCCTTCGGTCGACAGCGTACTGCTTGTTCTCGCAGACGGAGAGATGAGCTATGTAGAGGAATTCGACAAGCTGAAGTCATAAGAGCTGTGTAGCGGGATCCAAAACAAAGATGATGAAGAGATATGATAATATAGTCCTGAACAAGCTGCTGGACAGCTACGAAAAGAGTGCCGGATATGCTGCGGATCATTACACAGCCCGCAAGTCTGATGATACCTGCCCGGGAGATAAAATGCTGCAGGCTGCAGACGTACCTTCGAAACGCCGTGGCGTGTTCTGCCATATAGATCAGAAAAGCTTTCCTGATTATTATGATACTGCCTCAGGAGCTTATGAAACGATCCATGATCAACTGAAGGATCTTGAACAGAAAGGTCTGATCAGACTGTACTGGAAGAAAGGTGCTCAAGGTCACATTCTTGAGAAAGCCGGACTGGAAACAGAGCAAGCTGAGGCATGCTATAAGTATCTAAGAAGCACTCCGAGATGGACCTTGCTGGAGAACAATCGGATCACCAACGGGGGGACCTGCTTGATTATC
>CAYLSR010000353.1:0-2322 GCA_964385855.1 uncultured Mogibacterium sp. | reverse complement strand
TTCCTTTTCCGTGCACAGCCGCCTGATCTCCTCCGGCGTGACGGAAGCGCGGATCCGCAGGACCTGTCCCTGCGGATAATCCATGATCACGACCTCGTTGACCGGGAGCTTCTGCCCATCGCGAACGTCTTCGTTCGCGTTGATGATCTCCGCGAGTTCCTCCGCTTCGATCCCGACCCGCGCCATCTTGTCCCGGAGGACCTCCGTCAGCGCTTCCGGCAGCCGGATCGGCCGCTCGTACGAGTCGTACTGGAGCAGCCAGGTCTGGAGGATCATGTTTTCCGGCGTCAGGATCGTGGAAAGCGTACGGATGATCGCGGGGAATTTGTCCTCGTAAAAATCTTCTCCCTCTGTAATATAGGAAAGGATCTCCGTCAGTTCGTCCTTTCGGATGGTCCGGACGGCGCCTTTTTCCAGTTTTGTCACATAGGACGGGCTCCGGCCGATCGCTTCGGCCAGGTCTTTGGACGAGATGCCGTTCTGCATCCGGATCGTCCGGATCAGCGTCGCCAGCTCCGGGGTCACTTTGAATTTCATGCTGCAGTCTCCTTGTACGGGGTTGTTACTTGACAGTATACAGGATTTTCTCAAAATGTCCAGTCCCGGCGGAAATATTCGAGAATTCTTTGGAAATTAATTTCCATTAGCTATTGCTTTTTGTCAAAATCTGTCATATACTGTCGATAACAGCCCGCAAGGGCACACCAGCATAGTACACCGATCTGTACGGAACGATCCACCTGCCATCCAAACTCAGGTTATTGTTGCGGGATCTGCCGATTCGCGGCAGGTCCTTCCCGAACAAGAGAGGTACACCATGGGAAATTATAAGAAACACCCGATCTACCGGAAAGCCGATATGCTGATCCGCGCATTCGTTCTCTCCGGTTTTAGTCTGCTCGATTCCGGAGAAAAGAAGGAATTGGAGCAGGCCTCCGTCTCCATGAAGCTTTACAACGCACCGGAAGATTTAACGCCGGAGCAGATCCTGCTGATGGATGGGAGCTACGCGCTCCGCACCCGGCTCCTGCCGGCGCAGCTGACGTCCATCCCACGGACCCTGCCGGTCCGCGCAGTCACGACCGGCCGCGTCTATGACGGCCGAGATGCGCAGTATCCGCAGCACCAGTACATCGAGGGCGTCATCGCCGAAGCCGGCATGACGCTCAAGGACCTCGAAACGCTCTGGCAGCGCATCGTCCTCGAGGCCTGCGGGATCGAGGCGGCCGTTTCGCTTGAACCGGCGGAAAAAGGCTCTTTCACCATCCGGGTCCGGAAAGACGGACAGGAGCAGACCTTCGGCGCCGTCGGCCCGGCGACGTGGATCGCCCGCGCGCTGCTCGGACTGGAGGATCCGGCCATCCCGGTCTACGTCTTTACGATCGACGTCGACCCGCTCGCAATGGCGGATTACGGGATCGCCACCCGGCAGGAGCTCTACAGCCCGGTCGCGTCGGAGCTCGACAAGCACAGCTGCAGCTGCCCGTCCTACGGCAGCGACTTCAGCTCGAAGCTCCGGAACGTCCTCCGCAAAAACGGCTACCTCGAGTACATCGGCGAGCGGTTCTACACCTCGGACGCGTACGTCCGCATGAACATGATCCAGGATGCCTGGGATACCAACAACGTCGGCGTGACGTTGCAGGAGCCGCTCCGCGGGTATCACAACCCGCTGACGCCGCTGGATGTCCGCGACGGGCTCCCGACCGTCCTCGCGCCTTCGCTTGAACAGGCGCTCAGCGAAAACTTCGACGCCGGCGTCGAGTCGGTCAAGCTCTTTGAGATCGGCCACATCTACAAGCCGGGCAGAGGCGGAGCCGAACCGTGGGAAAAAGTCTCCTTCTGCTTCGGCGCGTACCGCAAAGACCTGACGCTCCGCGAATTCCTCGGAGAAGTCGGCAGGATCCTTCGGGAGCTCGGTATCAGCAACCACTTCTTCATCCCGACCGACATGGCGATCGCCTACGATCAGCGCCAGTGCATGGTCATCCTGGACGAAAAGATGAAGTACCTCGACGGCAACTGCGGGCACATCAGCCCGATCGCGCTCAAGAACTTCCGGATCGACACCGAAGCCTTCATGGCGCAGTTCGAGATGGATACGATCGAAGACAAGGCGGCCGAAGAATACGCCTTCGTGCCGTATGAACTGAGATAATTCTCCGGAAAAACGAAACGGGGACGGACCACCTTCGGGTGATCCGTCCTCTGTTCTGCTTCAGGCCTTTATTGCTTCTTTCTGAACGGGCGGGCGCGCTCCGCGTATCTGAACAGCTGCAGCACCGGGGCGGCAAATTCGGTAAAGTCGATATAGGCGGAAAC
>CAYLSR010000352.1:0-2329 GCA_964385855.1 uncultured Mogibacterium sp. | reverse complement strand
GTCTGCCAACCTATGGCGCACGCGGAAGTGGCAGCAGTTACAAGGTGCCGCCGGAAGCACTGTCGGACAAGCGATTTGCGAGGATGCTGCGGGAAGCGGAAAAGTATCTCGGCTATCCCTATGTATGGGGAGGATCTTCACCGTCAACGAGTTTTGACTGCTCCGGATATGTCAGCTGGGTCATCAATCACTGCGGCAATGGCTGGAGCTACGGAAGACTCGGCGCAGAAGGTCTCAGACAGATCTGTGCGAAGGTGTCTCCGTCTGCAGCAAAACCGGGTGATCTGATCTTCTTCCAGAACACATATCCATGCGGGCCGGGGGCCAGCCATGTAGGCATCTATGTCGGAAACGGCATGATGATCCACTGTGGCAATCCGATCCAGTACACCAGTGTGAAGACATCGTACTGGCAGCAGCATTTTCTGAGTTACGGAAGGCTTCCGTAGAAATGCAGTAACAGCAGGAGGAATGAACCAAAAATGAACAGACGAATAAGGAAATACCTCAGAGAGGAAGACCAGATCGATAAGAAGATCGCAGAGCTTCTGAGTCAGAAAGCTGATCTGGAAGTTGCCAGAGGGCAGGAAGAAGAGAAGGAGATCATCAAGGCCATACGCGGTCTGAAGCTAAATAAGCATGAACTGGCAGATCTGCTGGAAGGGATCCAAAGCGGCGAGATCAGTCTTCTGCGCAGTGACGACTTTCTCGATGAGGATGAAGACGGGGGCACGAATGCTTCCGATGAAATGACAGGGGTATCGGATAATGCGAATGCATATGATGCTCCGGAACAGGAGGCAGGCTATGGCGGTCAGACGAATGAATAGCATCATCGCAATTCTGTTGGTATTGGTACTTGCAGGCTTTGTCGTGATCTGTTCGATGGGTACGGCAAATGCTATGGTAGACCCGTCGCCGGAGGAGGAGAATGCAAAGACTGTCCAGGCTACTAGCACCGATTCCGGGACATCCGGGAGCACGTCTTCTGATTCTTCGAGCACAAAAAAGACAAAGAAGAGCAGTAACACTTCTGCCAGTTCCAGCGGGAGCACGGAGACGGATTCGGATTCAAATACTGATTCGGATGACGAGGACGTAGTAGAGGAGAATGCCTTCAGCACGCCCGGCAATGCCAGTCTAGGGGATGTGATCAGGGACTCCGATTCCAAGGATTTCTACACGATCAAAACAGATAATGACAACACATATTATTTGGTCATCGATCATGCAGGGAGCATGGATAACGTATATATGCTTTCCACCATTGATGAGGAAGACCTGAAGGATTTCCTGGAGGAAAACAGCAGCGGCTCTCTGATCCTGCCGGAGACACAGACACAAGAAGAAACACCTGCAGTCGATACGCAGGAGCAGGAACCTGAGCAGAAGAGCAAAACCTCAGGGATCATTTCCCTGGCGGTCATCGCACTTGCTGCCGTTATCGGAGGGATCGCCTTCATGCGTTACCGCAGGAGAAACGAAGAGCCGGAGGATGATTATTCCGAAGGCATGGAAGACGATGGGATTCCGACGATCAATGAAGATGAAGAATTCCTCGAATAACACAGATGACCTGCCTTTGCAGGAAGTATAGGAGGAACCAGTGATGAACTATAACGAATTTCTGGAGTATGCAGCCGAGCATATCAAGGACTACCTGCCGCCGGAGTATCAGGCGGCGGAAGTCCGGCTGGATACCGTAAACAAAATGAGCGAACAGTATACCGGACTCACCGTGAGACAGGAAGAGCAGACAGCAGCTCCGGTGGCGAATATGAAGCTCTTCTATGAGCAGTATGAGCGAACAGGCTCTCTGGAGCAGACGATGCAGGACATGGCAACAGTCCTTCAGATGGAAAACCCGCCAATGATGGATCTGGAGGCTCTAAAGGATTATGAGCAGCTAAAAGATAGCCTGTTTATACGACTTTCAACACCGGAAGGAAACAGCAGTATCATGGCAGACAGCCCGCACAGGTTTGAAGCCGATCTTTTGATGACCTATCACATATACATGCCTTCACCGGAAGGCGGATTCATGTCTGCCAGAGTGACAAACCAGATGATGGAGGAGTTTGGCATCACAGAAGAGCAGCTGCACGCAGATGCAGTCCTGAGCACACCGAATGTCCTGCCGCCGAGGGTGCAGTCCATGATGGGTGCACTGACCGGCATCGAAGAAGAAGAACCGCAGATGCTGGTCGTGACGAATGAGCAGGGAGTTCTTGGAGCGAGCGCACTGTTCTGTCCGGGCGTGATGGATCAGGTACAGGAGATGTTCAAGGGGGATTATTTCATTCTTCCGTCGTCGCAGCATGAATTCATC
>CAYLSR010000351.1:0-2334 GCA_964385855.1 uncultured Mogibacterium sp. | reverse complement strand
GAAGTCGTCCGGGAACTGGATGACGGCGTGATCTTCGAGACGCCGGAGTTCAACCAGTACTGGAAGATCTACCTCTACCGGCTGAAGCACGGGCAGGACTATCTGGATCACCTGAGGGTCGACCGCTGGTATCTGGTCGACGAGAAGGACCGTCACATCCTGAACTTCCAGGCGCAGACGGCGATCCGGCTGCACACGGTCGAAGTCGACGGGGACAGGGTGCTGATCCAGGGCGTCACCAAGATGTACTTGTTCGACGACATCCCGGAGCTCTACGCGAAGGACGAGCAGGGGACCGTCTATGAGATGGAGATCCTGGACTACCTGCGCGGCGACCTGAAGGGCTACATCGGGGAAGAGATCGTGCACGGCAAGCGCTTCAAGCTCTCCGCGCCGCTGCATCAGCAGATGAAACTCGGGTTTTACGTGCGGTTCCGGGGCAACGAGTACCTGATGAACCCGGGCCTCAGCACGGACACCGGCCTCCTGCGGCACGCGATGTCGTACTGCATCAAGGGCGGTTACATGGTGAAGTACGTCGGCAAGAACATCTGCTTCTACCACAACACCCCGAAGATCCGGCGGACTGCGGACCTCCGCTACCGCGCGGACATGCTTAAAAAGAAGGAGTTCGAGGAACTGAAGTCCTACGGGAGAGCCTACAGCCTCGACAGGAAGATCCGGAACTGGAAGCTCAAAGATCAGGTGGCTTTCGTGACGCCGAGGTCGCAGGACGAACTGCTTCCGAACCTCAAGACGCTTTATGACGCGGTCGACGCGAAGAAAGTCCTCTTCGCGCGCATCCCGCCGTACTCCGAGCAGGACACCGCGGACGCGGCGGAAGTGATCTATCAGAGCAAGGTCGTCGTGACGGACGATTATCTGTACTTCCTGCGGTTCTTCGGTAAGAAGCCGGGGCAGAAGGTGATCCAGATCTGGCACGCGGCGGGCGCGTTCAAGAAATTCGGGCAGGACGGCACCGAGCTGTTCCCGGCGATCGACGCGTCCTATCATCGCACCTATGATCTGGTCTCCGTGAGCGCGCCGGCGATCGAGCCGCTCTACGCGCAGGCCTTCGACCTGCCGGTGGACCGGGTGCGCGCGCTCGGTGTCCCGCGGACGGACCTGCTGTTCCGGCAGGAATATGCGGAGGCCGCGAAGGAAAAGATCTACGGCCGCTATCCGGAACTCCGGGGCAAGCGGGTCGTCCTGTACGCGCCGACCTTCCGGAATTATAACAAAGACGAGAAGCACATGTTCACGCCGGACCTGGATTTCTCAAGGCTGGAAGAGGCACTCGGCGACGATCAGGTGTTTATCATCTGTCCGCATCCGATCATCACGAGCGAAATATTGACGAACGATTATAAAAATATTAAAATCATCAGGGACATTTCGACCAACGAAATGATGCAGGTCGCGGACCTGATGGTCACGGATTATTCCTCCGTGATCTTCGAGTTCTCGCTCCTGCGCAAGCCGATGGCATTTTTCTGCTACGACTACGATTACTACAACAGTGATTTTTATCTGGACTATGAGACCGAACTTCCGGGACCGCTCTTCAAGGAGCAGGATGGGTTCATCGAATACATCCGAGAAGGGCGGTACGTGCCGGACGAGCGGATGGACGCGTTCGTGGAGAAGTTCATGTCCGCCTGTGACGGGCACAGCAGCGAGCGGATCGCAGAGGTCATCAAGGGATATCTGGCCTGACCGGATGGGAAAGAAGGAACGATGAAAGGAACAAAAAAACGGATCAGCAATACGGGCGCGGTCATCGCGGTGATCCTGCTCCTCCTGTCGGCGATCGCGATCAGCGCGTTTGCGAATGAGGGCGGGGTTTTCCGGACCCAAAGCAAAGAAGCTCCAGCTGCAGCCGGGGCGGCTTTTGCGGCCGATGTGCATGAAGAGACGACGCTGGCGGTCAACGCGGCGGCACAGATCCTCTCGGTCGAAAACGCGGATCTCTACGAACCGGAGATCTCTGCGGAGCCTGCAGCGGAGACCGTGCAGGAGGCCTCGCAGCCGGCGGAGAGCCGATCGAGCATCTATCCGACGGTGATCGAGTTCAACATCACGGATGCGGAACTCGAGGGCTCGTCCACGAAGCCGGGCACGCCGACAATTCTCTCGGCCGTCAACAACGTCAAGAACGGTGTGCAGCTCACCTGGACGGTCGCGGCGGATGCGACGGGGTACGGGATCTTCCGCCTGAATGAGAGCTACAACATCTGGGAGTGCCTCATGGCGGTGGACGGCGCGAATACGACGACCGCGACGGTCACCGGGCTGCCGACCAATACCGGCTCCACCTTCCGGGTCGCCGCGATC
>CAYLSR010000350.1:0-2334 GCA_964385855.1 uncultured Mogibacterium sp. | reverse complement strand
AAGAAGTGAAGATCTTCGACCTCAACCTGGAGCGCTGCCGGGCCTTTGTGGACCGCATGCAGGAAGAGCTCGCGGACTACGGCGTGAAGTTCACGGCCGCGGAGAGTTCGGACGACTGCATCGAAGACGCGGATCTGATCATCACGGTCACGGTCTCCCCGAAGCCGGTCTTCGACGGCACCAAGGTCAAAGCCGGCGCGACCATCAGCGCGGTCGGCACCTATGAGCCGCACAAGCACGAGCTCGATCCGGCCGTCCTCCCGCGGGCGTCCAAGATCATCTGCGATTCCGTGGATGCCGCGCTCTCCGAGACCGGCGACCTGCTGATCCCGCTCGCGGACGGGCTGATCACCCGCGAAGACATCACAGGCAGCCTGGGCGACGTCATCAACGGGACGATCCCGGGTCGCGAGAACGACGAGGAGATCATCGTCTACGAGACGGTCGGCGTCGGGGCGCAGGACCTCGTCACGGCCAAGGTCATCTACGACAAGGCGGTCGCCGCAGGCGTCGGCCTGAAGTGGGAATAGGCGCGAACATAATAGCACGAAACCTCCCGGATCACCGGGAGGTTTCCATCATTTTTGCCAGTTTGACCAGCCGGCTGGTGCCGAGCCGGCTCGCGCCGAGGGCCAGAAAGCGCTCCGCGTCGTCAAAGGACGAGATCCCGCCGGCCGCCTTGACTTTCACGCCCGGTCCGACGTGCTCCGCCAGGAGCTTCACATCCTCCGGCGTGGCCCCGTGCTTCGAAAAGCCCGTAGATGTCTTGATGTAGTCCGCGCCGCTCTCCGTCACGATGCGGCACATCGCGATCTTCTCTTCTTCCGTCAGCAGGCAGGTCTCGATGATGACCTTGAGGATCTTCCCTTCCGCGGCTTTTCGCACGGCTTCGATCTCGCTTCGAACCGCCACGTGTTCGCCGGCCTTGAGCCTGCCGATGTTGATCACCATATCCAGTTCATCCGCGCCGTTTCGAATCGCGTCCTCCGCCTCGAACACCTTGGCTGCCGCCGTCATATTGCCGTTCGGAAAGCCGATCACCGTGCAGACCTTCGTCCTGCCCTGCAGGTACTCCGCCGCCTGCCGGACGTAGCACGGCGGAATGCAAACGGAGGCGGTCCCGAAGGCCACCGCGTCGTCGCACAGCTGCCGGATGTCCTCCCAGCCGGCTTCCGGCTTCAGCAGGGTGTGATCGCAAGTCGCCAAAATCCGTGTATGATCCATAGTTATCCCTCCGTTCCCGGATCCTGCGAGCCCAGTTCGCTGATGAGCGTCGCGCCGAGGATCATCACCGCGCCGGCCACGGTCATCCAGGTCAGCTTCTCGTGCAGGACGAGCGCGGACAGCAGGACCGCTTCGACCGGATCGATGTAGCTGAGGATCGCGACGGTCTGCGCCTTGAGTTTTCCGATCGCGTCAAAGTAGATGATGTAGCAGAAGCCCGTATGGAACGCGCCGAGCAGCAAAAGCAGCAGCACGCCGGTCACCCGGAATTCCAGCGATCCGAGGTCTTCCGTCATCAGCGTGTACGGCAGGGCCGCCGTGCCGGCGACCAGCAGCTGGATCACCGTCGCATCGATCGCATCGATGTCCCGCAGTTTTTTGTTGATCAGCACGACCCCCGCATACAGTGCCGCGCCCGCGACCGCGAGCAGCACGCCTTTCATCTGAGAAAGGTCAAACCCGGTCTGCAGCGCGCCGGAGACCAGGATCATCCCGGCGAAGGCGATCAGGATGCAGCAGATCCGCTTGCCCGAAAGCTTCTCGCGGAACAGGAACGGCGCCGCCATCATCACGAAGATCGGCTGCATGTAGTAGCAGACCGTCGCGATGGCGATCGTCGTGTACCGGAACGATTCGAACTGCAGGATCCAGTTGAACCCCATCATCGCGCCGGCCGCGATCAGGACCGGGAGGTTCCGGCGGATCGCCTCGCGATCCGGCCATTTCCTGCGCAGCATAAAGTACAGCAGGATCACCAGCACGCCGATGTAGGCCCGGACGCAGGCCATCAGGCTGGACGGCAGCTGGATATACCGGGACACGAGCCCGATCGTCCCGAAGACCATCATGGAGAGGATCAGCCGGATCCTCGCGTTATTCCCCTGCATCTCTGTTCCCCCTGCCCGTTATTCCATGGCCTCGAGCTCGTCGAGCGTCTTCCCGTACGCCTCGAGGAACTCCTTCATGAACTCCCGGACCTCCGGCGGCTCGTCGGCGAGCTTCTCGAGCGTGGCCTCCGTCGTCTTTTTGGCCGTCCGGAACTCCGTGTTGCCGGACCGCTCCTCCTCGATGCACTTGATCAGCGCGGACAGCTTGTCCGCCGCCTTGACC
>CAYLSR010000349.1:0-2338 GCA_964385855.1 uncultured Mogibacterium sp. | reverse complement strand
ATCATCGATACGGGCGGGATCGAAGCCAATACGGACGATCCGATCCTCTCTCAGGTGCGCGACCAGGCGGTCATCGCGATGGAGATGGCGGATGTCATCCTGTTCATGACGGATGGCAAAGAAGGCATGACTTCCGCGGACGCGGACGTCGCGGAGATTTTGCGCCGGACCGGCAAACCGGTCATCCTGGTCGTCAACAAGATCGACAACCCTTCCAAGGTGCCGGAGACGATCTATGACTTCTACGAACTCGGGCTGGGCGAGCCGATCGCGATCAGCGCGGTCAACATGCTTAACATGGGGGATCTTCTGGATGAGATCGTTGCGGACTTTCCGGCGGAAGCCTGGGAGGACGAAGAAGAATCGATCCGAATCGCGATCATCGGGAAACCGAATGTCGGCAAATCCTCTCTGGTCAACGCGCTGACGCAGGAAAACCGCGTGATCGTTTCGCCGATCGCGGGGACGACGCGGGATTCGATCGACACGCCGTTCACCTTTGAGGGGCAGAACTACACGCTGATCGACACGGCCGGCCTCCGCCGCAGGAGCAAGGTGCACGACAACATCGAGAAGTACAGCGTGATCCGGGCGGTCGCCGCGGTGGAGCGCTGCGACGTCTGCATCCTGATGATCGACGCGGCGGAAGGGCTGACGGAGCAGGACAAGAAGATCGCCGGCATCGCGCACGAGGCGGGCAAGGGCCTGATGATCGTGGTCAACAAGTGGGACCTGATCGAGAAGGAGACCAACACCATGCGCGATTACGAGCGGGCCATCAAGGCGGAGCTGCTGTTCGCCTCGTATGCGCCGGTGCTGTTCATCTCGGTGCTCGAGCGCCGCAGGATCTACGACGTGATCCGCAAGGCCGCGAAGATCCAGGAGGTCCGCACCCGCAGGATCACGACCGGCAAGCTCAACAGCCTGATCGAGGACGCCGTCATGATGCGCCAGCCGCCGTCCGACAAGGGCAAGCGGCTCAAGATCTACTACGGCGCGCAGATCGGCACGGAGCCGCCGCTGTTCTCCTTCAACATCAATTCGCGCGAGCTGATGCACTTCTCGTACGCGCGGTATCTGGAGAACCGGCTGCGCGAGGCGTACGATTTTGAGGGCACCTCGATCAAGTTCATCTATAAAGAAAAGCGCTCGGAGAACTAAAGGGGGAAGGGTATGGCGACAACGATCCTCATGGCGGTCATTTCGTACTGCGCCGGCAACATCAATCCCGCGATCCTGATCGGACGTCTGCACGGCGTGGACATCCGAAAGGAAGGCAGCGGGAACGCCGGGACGACCAACGTGCTCCGCGTGCTCGGCAAGAAAGCGGCCGCGGCGACGCTGCTCGTCGACGTGCTCAAGGGGTTTATCCCGGTGAAGATCGGGCTGATGCTCGGCGGCGCGACGCTCGGCAGCATCTGCTTCGCGTGCGTGGTCTTAGGGCATATCTTCCCGGCGCTCTATCACTTCAAGGGCGGCAAGGGTGTTGCGACGTCGCTCGGCGCCGCGCTGGCGCTGAACTGGCAGAGCGCGCTGCTGCTGATCGTAGTCGCCGTCCTGCTGGCGGCCGTCACGAAGTACATGTCGGTCGGTTCGATCGGGGCCGCGGTGGCGTACCCGTTCCTGATCCTGTACTTCCGCAGGGAGTGCCTGATCGTCGCGATCCTGATGGCGTGCCTCGTCATCTGGATGCACCGAGCGAACATCGGGCGGCTTTTGCGCGGAGAAGAGTCCAAACTGAGTTTCGGCAGTAAGAAAACAGACCGGGACACGGAATCATAAAAATGAAGACCTATCACATCATCACGTTCGGAAGCCAGATGAATGAACACGACTCCGAGAACATCGCCGGGATGCTGGAAGCGCTCGGCTATCAGGAGGTCACGGACCCGCAGGCGGCGGGTCGTGTTGTGATGAACACCTGCAGCATCCGGGAAAACGCGGACAAGCGGTTTTTCGGCATGCTGGGGCAGTATAAGAACCGCAAGAAGGCGGACCCGGACTTCCTGATGTGCGTCTGCGGGTGCATGCCGCAGCAGCCGCACATCGTCGAGGAGCTCCGAAAGCGCTTTTCCTGGGTGGACATCGTCTTCGGCACGCAGACCATCGCGGAATTCCCGCTCCTGTTGCAGGAGCGCCTCCGCACCGGGAAGAAACAGTTCTCGATCGTCGCGAACAGCCCGGTCCTGCCGGAGGAGAAGGACCCGAAGCGCGTCCATCGCCACAAGGCGCTCGTCAACATCACGTACGGCTGCAACAACTTCTGCACGTACTGCGTCGTTCCGTACACGCGGGGCCGGGAGAAGAGCCGCTCCCTTCAGGACGTTCGGCAGGAGGT
>CAYLSR010000348.1:0-2346 GCA_964385855.1 uncultured Mogibacterium sp. | reverse complement strand
ACATGATCAAGCTGGTCAACGCGCTCGGAATCCCGGAACACTACATCGAATTCGCGGACGAAAACGAGATGGGACCTGTCACCGGCAGCATCGGCGGCTTCACCGGCCCGGTCGGACTGCATGACTGCATCGTCGTCGTCGACAGCGAGCTCGTCGGCACGGTCAACATGTGCGCCGGCGCCAACAAAGAAGATCACCACATGCTCGGCGTCTGCTACGGCAGGGACTACACCGGCGATATCGTGACGGATGTCAAGAACCTCGAAGAAGGCGATCCGTGCCCGAAGTGCGGCAGACCGATCCGCCATACCAAGGGGATCGAGGTCGGACAGATCTTCAAGCTCGGAACCAAGTACTCCGATTCCATGCACGCGACGTTCAAAGATGAGAAGGGCGTCGAGAACGTCTATCACATGGGCTGCTACGGCATCGGGATTACGAGGACCATGCAGGCGGTCATCGACCAGCACAACGACGAGAAGGGCATCATATGGCCGATCTCCGTCGCGCCGTACCACGTCATCATCACGGTGATCAAGCCGGGCGACGAGGCGCAGATGGTGCTCGCGAACAAGATGGAAGCGGAACTCGAGAAGCTGAACGTCGAAGTCATCGTGGATGACCGCGACGAGCGCCCGGGCGTCAAGTTCAACGACGCCGACCTCATCGGCATCCCAATCCGCATCACCGTCGGCAAGCATGCCGCGGAAGGCAAGGTCGAGTACAAGCTCAGAAGATCCTCTGAGGTGACCGTCATGACCGCGGACGAAGCGGTCGCGGCGGCGAAGGAACTTGTCGAGAAGGAAAGATTCGGCATGTAATGAAACTGCTTAGAGGAACGATCAGTGATTGAATTATTCGTGACTTTTTTCAAACTCGGATTATTCACGATCGGCGGCGGAGTCGCGATGATCCCGGTCCTCTCGGATCTGATCGTCAATGACAAGAAGTGGTTCTCGGAGGACGAGGCGCTGGACATCATTTCGATCTGCCAGAGCCTGCCGGGGGTCATCGCGATCAATATGGCAACTTACGTGGGATTCAGGAAGCGAGGGCTCCCTGGATCCCTTATTTCTACTGTGGGCGTGATTTTGCCGTCCTTCGTGATCATGCTGATGATCGCGGTCGGGCTCGCGAAGATCGGAGATAATCCGTACATCCTCGGCGCGCTCGGCGGACTACGGTCGGCCGCGCTCGGGCTGATCCTCCTGGCGGTGTGGAAGGTTGGGAAAGGCGTGATGAAGGACGCGTTTTCGACGGGCGCGGCGATCGTCAGCTTCGTCCTGATCGCCTTCCTGAAGGTCAGCGTCGTGTATGTCGTGCTGGCGTTCCTGCTGCTCGGGATCGTGCGGACGTTTTGGATGTCCCGGCGGATCGGAGGTGATCCGTCATGATCCACCTGAAACTCTTCTGGGCGTTCTTCAAGATCGGCGCGCTTGGCTTCGGCGGGGGGATGGCGATCATCTCCATGATCTACGACAACATCCGCCAGTTCGTGCCGATCACCGCGTCGCAGTACGCGGATATCGTCGCGATCGCGCAGGTCACCCCGGGACCGGTCGCGGTCAACACGGCGACCTACGTCGGCTACGAGACGGCGGGCTTGCTCGGTTCGCTTTCGGCGACGCTCGGCGTCGCGATGCCGGCATTCATCCTGGTGGCGATCATCGCGAGCATGGTCGAGCGGTACAAGCGGAGCAGGATCGTCGCCGGTGCGCTCGAAGGGATCCGCCCCGCGACGGTCGGCATGGTCGCTTCGGCGGTCCTCACGGTCGGTGTGCCGGCGCTGTTCACGGCGGCGCCGCTCGGGGCCAATTTTGCCGCCGGCGGGGTGCAGCTGCCCGGCGGGATCGACCTGTTTTCGCTGCTGATCTGCGCCGCAACCGTCCTGCTCATCGGAAAATTCAAAGTCGGGACTTTCCGGGTGCTGATCCTCATGGGGATCCTCGGCGCCGTTCTGGGCGTCTGAGGCGCTTCCGGCGGGTTGACATCCGCGGAGAAATCGTGTTCAATAGTAATCAACAGACAATTATATGCAAGGAGCCTGAATAATGAAGATCTACAATTCGCTGACCGGCCGCAAGGAAGAATTCGTCCCGCTCGAGGAGGGCAAGGTCCGGATCTACGTCTGCGGACCGACCGTCTATAATTTTTTTCATATCGGCAACGCGCGTCCGTTCGTCGTCTTTGACACGCTGAGACGGTATTTCCTGTATCTCGGCTACGACGTGAAGTTCGTGCAGAACTTTACGGACGTGGATGACAAGATCATCAACCGCGCGCGCGACACCGGCCCGCTCATCTGCCTGATACTCGCCAGATGAGCCGCGCGACACCTGCCCGCTC
>CAYLSR010000347.1:0-2351 GCA_964385855.1 uncultured Mogibacterium sp. | reverse complement strand
TCGGGAAAATGCTGGAAGACGGACTGTAATTTGACAGGAAAAATCTGCAAAAAGTACTGGACATTCCTGTCAGTTGTGCTATAATACTCAGGTAGCACTAAGGTCCATTAGCTCAGTTGGGAGAGCGTCTGGGTGACAACCAGAAGGTCATTGGTTCAAGTCCAATATGGGCCACCAAAATCAAGGGGTTCAGAGTCTCACACGCGGAGCGTTGAGGTCTGAACTCTTTTATGATGTCTCATCGAGAAAGGGAAGCAGATTGGGGAAGATCTGCGCGCTGAATGTCCGTTACTGATCGAACAGCCGGAGGTCTGATGGATGAGCAAGGGCAAAAAAGGGCAAACTTACAATCGCTCGGACAGCCGGACCGGGAGCGGTAAGGGAGGTACGCAAAAGAAAGCTTCCCGCGGCTCCGTCATCAGAAAAGCCGCCGCGCTGTTGCTCGTTTTGCTGCTGGCAGGCGCGTGGTGCTACTATGAGTTCGGGCCGGCCCGGCAGCCGGATCCGGTTTCCGATCCGATTCCTTCCGCGCCGGTTTCTACAGAGGAACCGGGGAGCGCCGGCGAAACCGGCAGCGGGTCCGAAACAGGCATCAGTACTGCCGGGCTCGAGGTGATCAACGGCAATCTTCCGGGCTTCACGGAAGATCAGCTGACGACCGAGTCCTACGAATCGTACGGTGAACTAGACAGGCTCGGTCGGTGTACCGGTGCGATCGCCTGCCTGTCGACAGATACGATGCCTGCCAAAGGTGCCGAACGCGGTGATATCAGCAAGATCCGCCCCAGCGGCTGGAAATCCGGCATGGGCTGGGAGCGCTGTCATCTGATCGCCTGGAGCCTGAGCGATGAGAGCGCCAACGAACGAAACCTCGTTACCGGTACGCATACCATGAATCAGGCGATGCTGCCGTACGAGGAGGCGACCGTCGCCTACATCCGCAGGACCGGCAACCACGTACTCTACGAAGTGACGCCGGAGTTCGAAGGAGAGGAGCTCGTCGCACGGGGCATCCACATGCGGGCGATGTCCGTTGAAGACAACGGGCGGGGCATCCGTTTCAACGTGTATTGCAGCAACATCACGGAAGGCTCAACGATCGACTACCTGACCGGCGCGGTCTACATCGACGCGGAAGTCGCGAACGAAACGGCGGAAACCTACGTGCTCAACACCCGGTCGATGAAATTCCACCGTCCGGACTGTGAGGGCGTCAAAGATATCTATAAGAAAAACAGAGAAACGGTGACGGCAAAGCGGTCGGATCTGATCCGGGAGGGGTATGAACCCTGCGGACTGTGCGATCCGTGAAGACCGATCGTCCTGTGATCGAACCTTGTGAGCGGAGAGCGAAACATGTCAGAACAAGAACTGTTCCGGATCTATCTGGAGCTGAAACAGAAAGAATTTAAAAACAAGCGCCTCCGCGACCGCAAGAGGATGAAAAAGGAGATCCGCGAGGACCTCATCCGCCAGCAGTTCGGGAGCCATAAACCGAAGAAGAAAGCCCTGAGCAGCTATCTTGCCAGCCCGGAATACGCCAGGCTTTACATGAAGCGCCTGTCAGAACTTCCGGAGGCGGAAAGCCCGGATCCGGAAAGCGAGGAGATCCTGGAAGAATTCGCTTTCATCCGCGAAGAACTCGAGCAATGGCTGGCAGAACACGCTGCAGAGAATGCGCAGGAACCGGAAACGGAAGAATCCGATCCGCTTCGGCATGTGACGATCGCCCGCCTGCGCGAGCAGGCGCGGACGCGCGAGGCGCTGGCCATCCTGTCGCAGCTGGATCTTCGGGAGATCTTCAAAGAGGCGCGCGCGGAATCGATCCGCGACGGCAACCGCATCCTCGCGATCTTCTTTTCGAGCGGTCTCAAGGACATCGAAGAAGACATCTTCAATAACGTCATCCGCTCCCGCAAGAAAAAGACCGAGCTCAGCCGGGAATCCAGGATGCTGGCCGTATCGCAGTTCCTGGACGACTGCTGTGGGAACGACAGGCTGGATACGGATATCATCATCCGGCTCATCACGGGTACGACCTGGCTCGACGGCTTTGTCTTTCAATATGTGTTGAACTGCAACGAGACGCTCTCCGGGGCGGTTTCGATGTCCTCCACCGCCTATGATCGCCTTCTGACGCTCAGCAGGATCTATTCGCGCGAGCGGATCCTGGCGCTTCTGCAGGAAAATCCGGCGTTTGAGAAGGCCGTCAAGGCGCTGCACCGTCAGCAGGAGAGGAGCCGGCTGATCAAAGAAGCCGTGCTGGACCGCGTGCCGGAACAGTACACGGAGCTCTTTCCGCTCGCGCGCAAGATGGAGCGACACTTCATCCTGCACATCGGGCCGACCAA
>CAYLSR010000346.1:0-2356 GCA_964385855.1 uncultured Mogibacterium sp. | reverse complement strand
GCTCTCTATCCTGTGATGTAACTTTTGTTATCGTCTCTTAACAAGAATTCGGTACATCATTCACGTACCGGGATTTCTTACTAAACTTCTGTGTACCTAACCCATTATTTCTAACGGTATATACCGTTAGAAATAAAACGCGCGCGTCGCACAGAGGCTCTGAAACGAAGTAATTCCAATGGTTTGATGTTGGAAGCATATCTCTTCACGGGTCCTTTTATGAGTCTCGGGGCGAGACTACGTGGCAGAAATCGGCCAAGAAAAAAAGGACTTGGGGAGAGAAAGTAATCTCTCCAAAAGTCCTTGGTTTGTTGGCTAATTTGTGCCTTTGGGACGATAGGATTTCTTGCCCTTCAGGCTATTTAATGTTGCCTCGTGACATGTTCCTCTATTCCATCTCGATCGTCCCCGGCGGCTTGCTCGTCAAGTCGTAGAAGACGCGGTTGACGTGGTCGACCTCGTTGACGATCCTCGTCATCACCCTCTGCAGCACTGCCCACGGGATCTCCACCGCTTCCGCAGTCATGAAATCAGAGGTCTCCACCGCGCGCAGCGCCACGGCATAATCATAGGTGCGGAAATCCCCCATGACGCCGACGGACCGCATGTTGGTCAGCGCCGCGTAGTACTGGCTGATCGAACCGGCCAGCCCGGCCTTCTCAATCTCCTCGCGGTAGATCGCGTCCGCGTCCTGCGTGATCTTCACCTTCTCTGCCGTGACCTCTCCGATGATCCGGACACCGAGTCCCGGACCGGGGAACGGCTGGCGGTACACCAGTGTGTCCGGCAGCCCGAGCTCCGTGCCGAGCGCCCGGACTTCGTCCTTGAAAAGCATCCTCAGCGGCTCGATGATCTCCTTGAAGTCCACGTAGTCCGGCAGCCCGCCGACATTGTGGTGCGACTTGATCACGGCGGACTTGCCGAGGCCGCTCTCGATCACATCCGGATAGATCGTTCCCTGCGCGAGGAAGTCGACGGCTCCGATCTTCTTCGCCTCTTCCTCGAAGACGCGGATGAACTCCTCTCCGATGATCTTGCGCTTCTGCTCCGGCTCCGTGACGCCGGCCAGCTTCGCGTAGTAGCGCTCCGCAGCGTTGACCCGGATGAAGTTCAGGTCGTACGGTCCTGCCGGGCCGAAGACGGCCTCGACCTGGTCCCCTTCGTCCTTGCGCAGGAGCCCGTGATCGACGAAGACGCAGGTCAGCTGCCGACCGACCGCTTTGGACAGCAGCACGGCCGCCACGCTGGAATCGACCCCGCCGGAAAGCGCCAGAAGCACGCGGCCGCCTCCGACCTTCTCCCGGATCGCGGCGATCTGCTGTTCCGCGAAGGAATCCATCCGCCAGTCCTGCTCGTATCCGCAGATATCGAGGACGAACCGGCGCAGGAACGCCGCACCGTGCGCTGTATGGTTGACCTCCGGGTGGAACTGCACCGCGTAGAATCCGCGTTCACGGTCTTCCATGCCGGCGACCGGGCAATTGTCCGTATGCGCCGTGATGAGAAAGCCCCCCGGCGGTTCCGCGATGTAGTCGGTGTGGCTCATCCAGCAGACGTTGACATCGTCCGCGCTGTGGAGGAGCCCGCCCTTGTTGTCGATGACGACCTCCGTCCGGCCGTATTCGCTGGTCGGCGCGGAGTCGATCCTGCCACCGAGGCGGTACGCCATCAGCTGCGCGCCATAGCAGATCCCGAGGATCGGGATCCCGAGCGTGAAGACCGCGTCGTCGACGGACGGCGCCCCTTCGCCGTACGCGCTCTGCGGTCCACCGGTAAAGATGATCCCCTTCGGGTCGTACGCCCGGATCGCGTCAATGTCCATATTGTCATAATTGCGCACTTCACAGTACACGTTGTTTTCCCTGACCCTGCGGGCGATCAGCTGGTTGTACTGCCCGCCGAAGTCCAGGATCAGGATCCTGTTCTCTGCCATTCCCGATACTCCTTTTGTTTGATCTCTTTTCTGATACCCTTTAACGAATGGATGCGCCCGCATCGCCGGGACACGGACGCATCATGTTAATGCTCTTTTTCAAATACTATCTGCGGACCGAAGCCACGCTGTTGTCCTTGAGCACGACGTCGTGCGCGCCGCCTTCGACGATGCTCGTCGCGGAGACCAGCGTCAGCTTGGCTTCCTTCTGGAGCTGCTTGATCGACAGGACGCCGCAGTTGCACATGGTGGATTTGACCTTGTCCAGCGACAGGTTCAGGTTGTCGTGCAGCGAACCCGCGTACGGGACATAGGAATCGACGCCCTCCTCGAATTTGAGCTTGGCGTCGCCGCCGAGGTCGTACCGCTGCCAGTTCCGAGCTCTCGCGGAGCCTTCGCCCCACTACTCCTTCATGTAGTTGC
>CAYLSR010000345.1:0-2358 GCA_964385855.1 uncultured Mogibacterium sp. | reverse complement strand
GAACATGTATTGCGCCCAGATTTCCGACCTGATTTCGTCGGTCATCATCTATATGAAGAAATCCATCTGACAGGCTGAAGCAGACAGGAGAATCGGTTTATTCAAATGAAGATCAATGGGTTTGAGCTCGATTTCAAACTGAATAACGCTTCGATCGACGCGTTTTCCGAGGTTCTCGCTGAAAAGCTGGAAGAACTGCAGTTGGAGCGCCGAAACATTCTCCGTATCCGCCTTTCGCTGGAAGAAGCACTCATCAGGATGCGTGACCGGTTCGGAGAGGACAAAGAAGTCAACGCGACGATCACGACCCGCTTCAACCGTCCTGCGATCCTGATCGAACTGGAAGGCAGCCCGTTTAATCCGCTCAGCAAGACGGAGAGCGAAGTGGAAGCCTGGTCGTCTTCGCTTCTGACTTCTGTCGGGATGAACCCGCAGTATTCTTATAACGGGCGAAGCAACATCCTGAGGCTTTCTTTACCGGTAAAGCGGATGAATCCTGCGCTCAAGATCGTGATCTCAATTGCGCTCGGCGTCTTGCTCGGTCTCGCCGGCACGACGATCATGTCACCGGCACTGAGAGAAGATATCATCTTTATGTTTCTTGCGCCGATCTTCAATGTCTGGCTGCGGATCCTCAATGTGCTGTCGGGGCCGGTCGTCTTCTTCATGGTCATCACGACGATCGTCAATACCGGCAAGATCAGCCAGAGAGGCGCATCGACCCGTACGGTCTATACGAGGTATTTTGCGGTGAACTTCCTCTGCGCGATTTTCGCGGTGCTAGGTTCCGGCCTGATCTACCGGCTGCAGCAGGTGCAGGATCAGATGGATACGGCTATCGCGTCGAGCCTGCTGGATCAGATCCTGAAGATCGTACCGGATGACATCATTTCGCCGTTTATCGAGTCCAATACACCGCAGCTGATGCTGATCGCGGCGGTCATCGGCAACGCGCTGATCGTTGCAGGTTCACAGGTCCGTGAACTAACGGTCCTGATCAGTCAGATCAACCTGATCGGCATGCTCATGGCGGAGTGGATCAGCCGCCTCGTGCCGTTTTTCATCACTCTGCTGATCGCCTTTGAGATCTGGCAGAAGACAACTGCACTGCTGAAGGTCGTCTGGCTTATTATAGTCGTTTCTCTGATCCTGTCCGTGCTGGCACTGCTTGTGGTATTACTGTATACCGGCACGAAGGAAGAAGTCAGTCCGAAACTGCTCGGCAAAAAGCTCTGGGAACCGTTCCGGCTGACCATCCGGGAAGGATCACAGGATGCGGCTTACGGCCTCACGGAGCAGACCTGCGTTCAGGGTCTCGGCATAGACCGGGAATTCACTGCCGTCAGCATGACGCACGGACTCGTGCTGTACATGCCGGTTTCGGTCATCGGGATCCTGGTCTTTACAGTCTTTGCGGCATACCAGTACGGGATGTCGGCTTCTACGCTGTGGTATGTCAAGGCAATCATCATCGCGGTCCTGATGTTTGAAGCGACGCCGCCGGTGCCGGGCGCCAACCTGCTGGCCTATACGGTCATCTTTTCGGCGCTGGGGATCCCGGAAGAGGCGCTGATCGACGCGATGATCTTTGATATCGTATTCGGCTTGTTTGCCGCAGCGGCCAATCAGATGATGCTCCAGCTGGAGCTGGTGCTTCAGGCGGATCATCTAGGACTGCTGGATAAAACGCTTTTAAAGCAGGAACAATAAACGTTACAGAAAGTATTGAATGAAGGTGGATCATGAATCAGGCGAAACAGGCGATCATCGTCTTTACAAGCGACCCGTCCGCAGACCACACCGGGTCCCGGCTGCTGCCGTATCTTACGGAAGAAGAATGCAAAGGTCTGCATGAAGCGTTCCTCAAGGACATCGCAGCGACGATCAGCGACTCACTGGCTGACGTCCTGATCGCATACGAGACGCAGGATGGGGAAGTATTGCCGGAGGATGCTGTGCTGCGCCGGATCTTCCCGAACGCGACCTTTTATCCTCAGACCGGAGATACGGTCGGAGAGAGCCTGTTTAAGGCACTTTATGAGGGATTCAACTGGGGATACTCCAGATGCCTTCTGATCGACACGAACGTACCGTATGCGAAGAATGAGGATTTCAACCGGGCGTTCGACATCCTGACAAGAAGGGATTACGTAATCGGGCCGACGGAAGAAGGGCGGTTCTGGCTCTTCGGGGCGAAGGCAGATCCGGATGAGAAGCCTCTGCAGTCGATCCTGTCGCTGGATCAGTATGAAGCGGATTCTCTTGTCGATGACATGGTGCGGATGATCCCGAGCTGGAAGACCTACGAGCTTCTGGAAGAGAAATACGACATCGACAACATCGGCGATCTGCTCCTCC
>CAYLSR010000344.1:0-2368 GCA_964385855.1 uncultured Mogibacterium sp. | reverse complement strand
CCGAGGAACGACCCCCACGCCGACACGTGAATGCCCTTCTGGCCCGGCGCCCGCAGGTGGTAGGCGTCCGTCATGACCGCCAGCTCCTGCGTCATCACGCCGACGTACCGGTAAGTGAGGAGGAGCAGGGTCACCAGCGTCGTCGGCACGCGCAGCTTGCGGAGCGCCGCGCAGATGTTGTCAAACGGCGTAGTCGCCACGAGCAGGAAGGACATCATCAGGCAAAGGACGCCCTTGAGCATCAGTGTGATCATGCTGATGACGCCGCCCGACACGCCGACACCGCCGACGGTCAGCATGATCTCCCGATCAAAGAACGGATTGAACAGCCCCACCGCCATGACCAGCGGCATCACGATGCGCAGCTTGTAAAAGCAGGTGCGCACGGGGATCCCGGCAATCTGGTACAGCAAAACAGGGACGAGCAGCATCGGGATGAGCCCGCTGAGATCGTATTTATCGAACGACATGACCGTCAGGATGTAGACGACCGTGCTCAGAAGCTTCGCGGCCGCGTGGAGGTTGTGCACCGGCGATTCCTGCACGGCCAGCTCGTCCATCTGCCCCAGCTCGCGAAGCGCTTTTTCCATCTTGTTCATCGCGCCCTGTTGTCCTCTGAATTCTTTGCGGCCGCCCGCGCGGCCGACACCTCATTTTAACACAAAACAGGGGCGCCTTTCGACGCCCCGGCAGTGTTTATCAAGCTTATTCTGTTTTTTTCTTCCGGAAGAAGCCGCCCGCGAAGCAGATGAGCAGCGCCACCCCCGCGACGATCGCGTCGCCCACGATGCCTGAGATCGTGGTCCCGACCGGACTGTCGTTGTCCGGCAACGCGTAATCCGGCAAGAAGGACGTCGACTCCTGAATGCTTCCCGCCGTGTCGGCCGCCTGGCTCGACACGCCGAAGTCCTCTTCGTCGAGGCCCATGTTCGTCGAATAGCCCCCGTCAGCATTTCCGAAGAGCGCCCACTCCAGGCCGTCCGGGTTGCCGCTGGCAAACAGGCTGAGCCCGCCGCCCACGATGAACGCGACCACGGCCAGAATGGCCACTGTCGACTTCAGGGAGCGCTTCGGCTCCAGCGTGCCGCCGGACACCTCTTCGACGTCGCGCAGCATTTCCGGTCTCGATTCGAAGACGAACGTCAGCACCGCCGCCGTGATGAGCCCCTCGACCAAGCCGATCGCCAGGTGGATCGGCTGCATCAGCGCCACGAAGGCGCCAAACGGCAGCTCCGTTATGCCTGACGCGGTGGTCTCCAGAACCACGGAGAACGCGCCCAATTGCAGCGTGATGATACACCCGAGCAGCGAAGCCGTGATGATCCTCTTCCGGATCGCCTGCTTCCCCTCCCCAAACCACTTGCTGCGGATGATCGGTCTCCAGATGAGGAAGTAGCCCACGAAGCACCCGTAGAAGGACATGTTCCAGATGTTGGCGCCCAACGCCATGAGCCCGCCGTCGGCGAAGAACAGGCATTGGATCGCCAATATCACAATCATGGACAGGAATCCCCCGTACGGCCCAAGCAAGGCGGACAACATCATGCCTCCGCACATGTGCCCGGACGATCCCGTGCCCGGAATGGTATAGTTGATCATCTGACCCGCGAAGACCAGCGCAGCCGTGACGGCCATCGTCGGCAGCTTCTTCGCGTCGTCGTCTTCTCTGAGTTTCTTGATCGATACGCCCGCAACGGCCGCGGAAGCCACGTACATCGTCGTCGCTACGCCCGGAGCAAGCAGAGCATCTGCCATATGCATAGTAGTACCCCCTGATTGTTCTTTATAATACTGCAAATAGTATTATATAGGCAGGGCGAGTCCGGCAACAAGCCTCCCGGGGGGATACAAAACCGGGCAATGTGTTCCGATATGCTTATTTCTCCCGGTCAAGTATCTCTTTTCTCTTCTTGAGCATGCTTATAATATCATCAACTTTGTGAAAACAACCGGAGCATCAGACAACATTTCTCACCTCGCTTTCTACGATATTATGCCGCAGAAACTCCGGGATCGCATTCTTAACGGCAGTTCTTTTTGCGGTATCATCCTTCGCGGCTGCGCATACTGCCAGCACTGATCTCGGGTACACTGTTGCGGGCAGTTTTTTTCTTCTTATTTCCTCATATTCTTTACAGAGTGGGATGTCATTTTCTCTGCTGATATAATCAAGCAAAGCAAGAAGATATAAGGCTTCCGGATACCAGCTTCTGCCCATGTAACTGAATATGACTTTGCTCTCAAGTGTATCGATTATAAAATCTATGTCACCCATTTCTTTCCGCCTGTGACAGGTAGCGCTTTTGAACAGTTCAAAATCCACCCTGTCTGTATAGTAAGGTTCCAGCAATTGTTCTACGGTGACTCC
>CAYLSR010000343.1:0-2372 GCA_964385855.1 uncultured Mogibacterium sp. | reverse complement strand
CTACGAGTGAGCTCCTTCATTGCGGTGGAGCTAAGAAGAGTGGTACCGCGGATAGATGCATTTATTCGTCTCTTCATGTCATCTTACAGATGGACAGCGAAGAGATTTTTTTATCGCCGGTCCCGCTGCAAGACGCAGAAAGCAGAACGGATCGGCAGACGCCGTCCGAACCAGAGAAGCAGAACTTTAAGGAGGTTCAGAATGAAAAATTACACCAAGTACAGCCCGGGATACTTCAATCCGCCGGTCGTAACCAGCGACTGGGTGCACAGAGACCACATCGAGAAAGCGCCGCTCTGGTGCAGTGTGGATCTGAGAGACGGCAACCAGGCGCTGATCATCCCGATGTCTCTCGAAGAAAAACTCGCGTTCTTTAAAGTTCTGGTCGACATCGGCTTCAAGGACATCGAAGTCGGCTTCCCGGCCGCTTCGGAAACGGAGTACCAGTTTCTCCGCACGCTGATCGAGCAGGATCTGGTCCCGGACGACGTTCGCCTGCAGGTCCTGACGCAGTCCAGAGCGCACATCATCGATAAGACGTTCGAAGCCCTGAAGGGCGCAAAAAAAGCGATCGTCCACCTCTACAACTCGACCTCCCTCGCCCAGCGCGAGCAGGTCTTCAAGAAATCTAAAGAAGAAATCAAGCAGATCGCGATCGACGGCGCCGTCCTGATGAACGAGTACGCCGCGAAATACCCGGAAACGGACTTTACATTTGAATATTCGCCGGAGAGCTTTACCGGCACGGAACCTGAGTTCGCGCTGGAGGTCTGCAACGCGGTGACCGCCGTCTGGCAGCCGACCCCGGACCACAAGATCATCTTCAACCTGCCGGCGACCGTCGAGATGTCCATGCCGCACATCTACGCGAACCAGATCGAATACATGCACAAAAACCTCGACCGCAGAGACAGCCTCCTGATCTCCCTGCACCCGCACAACGACCGCGGGACGGGCGTCGCCTGCGCGGAGCTCGGCATCCTGGCCGGCGCGGACCGCATCGAAGGCACGCTGTTCGGCAACGGGGAACGGACCGGCAACTGCGACGTCGTCACGCTGGCCATGAACATGTTCACCCACGGCGTCGATCCGGAACTCGAGTTCAGCAACATGCCGGAGATCGTGGACGCCTACGAGGAATTCACCGGGATGAGCGTCGGTCCGAGGCAGCCATATGCGGGCGAGCTGGTCTTCGCCGCGTTCTCCGGCTCCCACCAGGACGCGATCGCCAAAGGCATGGACTGGATCAAGACGAAGAATCCGGACAAGTGGACCTGCCCGTACCTGCCGATCGATCCGCACGACGTCGGCCGCCGGTACGACGGCGACGTCATCCGCATCAACAGCCAGTCCGGCAAGGGTGGCGTGGCCTACATCCTGGAGAACAACTTCGGCTTCAGCATCCCGAAGGACATGCGCTCTGAAGTCGGTTATATGATGAAGGATATCTCCGACAAGGCGCATGAAGAGCTCTCCCCGCAGGAGATCATCAACGACTTCAGCCCGATGGACATCACGCACGGACGGTTCAGCCACAACTCCTCCACCAAGGAAGAGAGCCGCTACCTGGTCGATATGCGCGTCGTCATCAACGATGAGGTCTTCCATCTGACCGGCGAAGGAAACGGGCGCCTCGATGCGGTCAAAAACGGCCTGGACAAGACGCCGTACAACTTCGATTACGACTTCATCACCTACTCCGAGAACGCCATCAGCGTCGGCTCCGACTCCAAAGCGGCAGCCTACGTCTGCATCGCGGATAAAGAAGGAAAGAAATACTGGGGCGTCGGCACCCAGCCGGATATCATCCTCGCGACGGTCAACGCGCTCGTCAGCGCGATCAACCGGATGAACAAGAAGAGACATTTCATGTAACCGGGCCGGTCCCGCCCTGCCGTATCCGCGGCCGGGGCGGGATCCGCTGAGAGAAACAGGAGGGTAAACAACACTATGGGAATGACAATGACGCAAAAGATCCTGGCCGCGCACGCAGGACTCGACTCCGTCCGCGCCGGCGAGCTGATCAACGCGAAGCTCGATATGGTCCTGGCCAACGACATCACGGGCCCGGTCTCCATCCGGGAATTCGACAAGGCCGGTTTTCAGGAGGTCTTTGACAAGTCCAGGATCGCGCTCATCATGGATCACTTCGTCCCGAACAAGGACATCAAGAGCGCCGAACAGTGCAAGGAATGCCGGACGTTCGCGCGCCGCTTTGACATCGACAACTTCTACGATGTCGGCGAGATGGGGATCGAGCACGCGCTCATCCCGGAAAAAGGACTCATTGCGGCCGGCGAAGCCATGATCGGCGCGGATTCTCACACCTGCACCTACGGCGCGCTCGGCGCGTTTTCGACCGGCGTCGGCTC
>CAYLSR010000342.1:0-2399 GCA_964385855.1 uncultured Mogibacterium sp. | reverse complement strand
GTTCTTTTGTCAGCTTTTGCCCTGCAAAAGCTGACAAAAGAACCGTCCCAATGTCATATTCCGCTACAGGAACGACTGCCGCACCTGCCACAGGAACCGCTCCGCGATCGGCGTGAAGGTCTGGTATTTGCTCCAGATGAGGTAGAACCGGGACTCGAGCGCCGGTTCGAGCGGCCGGAACACCAGGCCGCTGTCCGCCGAGCGGTCGCTCAGGTGCTCGAAGGTCAGCAGGATGCCGAGCCCCTCGAGCGCGAACATGGAACCGTTGTACGAAAGCCGGAAGGAGCCTTCCAGCCGGAGCTGCTCGAAGCGGTCCCCGGCCCACTCGCGGATCTCCCGCTGCCAGCTCTGCTCCGAGGCGAACAGCGGTTCGCCGATGAGATCTTCCACGCGAATCGAAGCTTTCTTCGCCAGCGGATGCGAAGTGGGAATCACCGCGCCCCAGCGATCGGCGCCCGGGAAGGTGATGTAGTCATACTTGCGGGAATCCGGTTCCTCGCTGCAGATGACGGCGAAATCCAGGAGACCCTTGTCCAGCTTCTCCGTGACCTGCTCGGTATCACCGCTCGTGATGTGGTAGTTGAGCCCCGGATAGGCGGTCTTGAGCTTGCGGATCTCGCGTGCGAGGAAGCGGATCTGATACGATTCCGCGAGCCCGAAGTAGAGGTCGCCGCCGGAGATGTCGTCCAGCGAGACGAATTCCCGTTCGATCTTGTCCGCCATCTCGACGAGGTCCGCCGCCCGGTCTCTTAAAAGCATCCCTTCATCGGTCAGCCGGATGCTGAAGCTCTTCCGGACAAACAGTTTCTTCCCCAGCTCCTCCTCCAACACCTTGAGTGTCTTGGACAGCGTCGGCTGAGAGACGTGCAGGATCTCGGCAGCGCGCGTCATGTTCTCCTCCCTCGCAACCGCGAGGAAGTACCGCAGCGTTCGGATTTCCATGTGAACTCCTTTCTTCTCGTCAATGATATGCATAAATCGAATATCATGATATTTATTATATTCATTAGCGAATAAAAGCGCAACCCTGTATAATGGGCTCATGAAAAACAATGCATTTGAAGCGATCATCGGGAATATGCGAGACGCAGGCTGCAGCGAAGCGGACATCAACCGGGCCGGGACACTGTACGACGCCGGCCTTGAGGAGGAGATCCTCAAGATCCTCCGGAAGTGCAGGTGTGACGCGCTCGAGGAGCTGCACACGAGCCAGCGCAGGGTCGACTGCCTGGATCACCTGATCCGTTCGGCAGAGCGGGCAGGCGCCCGGTGACCGGAAACATCCAACACGCAGGGCAGCGCCGGAAGGCGCGCTCTGACGGCAGAACAGAGCGTACAGAAAGATTTCAGAAAAGGAGAAAACAAATGATCAGGAAGGAAGAACTCAATCTGGTTCAGGAATGGGATAAGACGTTCGCGAAGAGCGACAAGGTCGATCACTGCAAGGTGACGTTCGTCAACCGCTACGGCATCACGCTGGCGGCGGACCTGTATGTGCCGAAGGATGCGGAGGGAAAGCTCCCGGCGATCGCGGTCAGCGGCCCGTTCGGCGCCGTCAAGGAGCAGTGCTCCGGTCTCTACGCGCAGACCATGGCGGAGAGAGGGTTCCTGACGATCGCGTTCGACCCGTCGTTCACGGGCGAGAGCGGCGGAAATGTCCGCTACATGGCGTCTCCGGACATCAACACGGAAGACTTCATGGCGGCTGTCGATTTCCTGTCCCTCTGTGACAAGGTCGACCCGGATCGCATCGGCATCCTCGGCATCTGCGGCTGGGGCGGCATGGCGCTCAACACCGCGGTGCTCGACACCCGGATCAAGGCGACCGTCGCCTCCACGATGTACGACATGACCCGCGTCAACGCCAACGGCTATTTCGATTCCGAGGACAGCGAAGAACAGCGCTACGAGAAAAAGACCGCGATGTGCGCGCAGCGGCTCGCGGACCTGAAGGCCGGTGAATACACGCGCGGCGGCGGCGTCATCGATCCGCTGCCGGAGGGCGTCCCGCAGTTCGTCGCGGACTATCACGCATATTACAAGACGGACAGAGGTTATCACGCCAGATCCCTCAACTCCAACGAGGGCTGGAACGTCATCGGCTGCGAGTCCTTCCTGAACCAGCCGATCCTGAAGTACTCAAACGAGATCCGCAGCGCGGTCCTGATCGTGCACGGCGACCAGGCGCACTCCTACTATTTCGGCAAGGACGCGTATGCCAACATGATCGACGGCAACAAGTACACCGATAACAAGGAATTCCTGACGATCGAAGGCGCGTCGCACTGCGACCTCTACGACGGCGGCGAGACGGGCGCGATCCCGTTCGACAAGCTGCAGAGCTTCTTCGAAAAGTATCTGTAGACCCTAGCATGTGACAGGGGGACGGTTCTTTCGTC
>CAYLSR010000341.1:0-2400 GCA_964385855.1 uncultured Mogibacterium sp. | reverse complement strand
GGCGACCCGCCTCATCAAGCGGTGCAACGACTTCGGCGCGGGCGGCGTCTCGGTCGCGATCGGCGAGCTGGCCGACGGGCTGGAAGTCACTTTAGACAACGTCCCGAAGAAGTACGACGGCCTGGACGGCACGGAGCTCGCGATCAGCGAATCGCAGGAGCGGATGGCGGTCGTCGTCGCCGCAGAGGACGTCGAAGCCTTCAAGCTGCTCGCGGAAGGGGAGAACCTCGAGGCGACCGTCGTGGCGGAAGTCACGGAGAAGGCCAACCTGACCATGTATTTCAAGGGTCAGAAGATCGTCGACATCAAGCGCGAATTCCTCGACACCAACGGCGCGGAGAAGCACGCGACGGCGAAGATCGAAGCTGCGCAGTCCTACACGAAGCCGGTCCCGGCGAAGTTCTACGAAGGGATGAAGGACCTCGCGGCGGACCTGAACGTCTGCTCCAAGCGGGGCCTCTCGGAGCGCTTCGACTCGACCATCGGCGCCAACACGGTTCTCATGCCGTTCGGCGGCGTCTATCAGCGGACGCCGATCCAGACGATGGTCCACAAGATTCCGATGCTCGAAGGCGATACCGGGACCGTCTCGTTGATGGCCTACGGGTTCAACCCGTACATCTCCGAGCGGAGCCCGTACCACGGGGCGTACCTCGCGATCGTGGAGAGCATCTGCAAGCTGCTCGCCGCCGGCGCGAAGTTCGAAAACGTCTACCTGAGCCTGCAGGAGTACTTCGAGCGGCTCGGGACCAACGATGCCGCCTGGGGCAAGGCTCTCGCGGCGGTCCTCGGCGCGTACCGCGCGCAGATGGAGCTCGGCGTCGGCGCGATCGGCGGCAAGGACTCCATGAGCGGGACCTTCGAGGACATTCACGTGCCGCCGACCCTGATCTCGTTCGCCGTGACGACGGACCGCCTGGAGCGCATCGTCTCGCCGGAGTTCAAGCGCCGCGGGCACAGCGTCATCTGGCTCCGTCCGGAATACGGCCGGGACGGCCTGCCGACGGCGGAATCGCTCCTCCGGAACTTCCGGAGCCTGCAGCTGCTGTTTGACAACGACCTCGTCGCGTCCTGCTGGACGCCGGGATACGGCGGGCCTGCGGAAGCGGTCTACAAGATGGCCATCGGCAACGGCGTCGGATTTGAATTCGCGAAGGAAGTCTCCAACCGGGAGATCTTCTCCTACGCGTACGGCAGCTTCATCATCGAACTGGAGCAGGAGATCGAGCTGGGTGCCGGCATGACGGAGCTCGGCCGGACCATCGCGCGCGAAGCCATCGTGTCGGCGGGCGGCCACATCCGCCTCGCGGAGATGGACCGCATCTACGAGACGCGCCTGGAGCCGGTCTACCCGTTCTTCGCGAACGCGTACAGAGAGCAGCCGGCGGAAGTCTCCTACCGGTCCCGCGATTTCAGCGCCGTGCGCGAGCACGTGTACGGGCGGCCGCGCTTCCTGGTGCCGGTCTTCCCGGGGACCAACTGCGAATACGACAGCGCGCGGGCGATCGAGTTCGCCGGCGGCGAGGCGGAAGTCTTCATCATCAACAACCTGACGACCGACAAGCTCAAGGAATCCGTGGAGAACTTCGCGGAAGCGATCCGCTGCTCGCAGGCGATCTTCATTCCGGGCGGGTTCTCCGGCGCGGACGAGCCGGACGGCTCGGGCAAGTTCATCACCTCGTTCTTCCGCAATGAGGCGATCGCGGAAGAAGTCCGGAGGCTGCTCGACGACCGGGACGGCCTGATCGCCGGGATCTGCAACGGCTTCCAGGCGCTGATCAAGCTGGGGCTCCTGCCGTACGGCGAGATCGCGCCGCAGACTGCCTACAGCCCGACGCTGACCTTCAACGACATCGGGCGCCACCAGTCCAAGCTGGTCCGCACCCGGATCTGCTCGACCAAGTCGCCGTGGCTCCGCAAAGTCGCGGTCGGCGAGATCCTCACCGTGCCGATCTCGCACGGCGAAGGCAAATTCGTCGCCACGGAGGACGACCTGGACGACCTGCTGTCGAACGGCCAGATCCTCACGCAGTACGTCGACCTCGCGGGCAACCCGACGATGGACATCCGCTACAACCCGAACGGCTCCATGATGGCGGTCGAGGGCATCCTCTCGCCGGACGGCCGCATCCTCGGCAAGATGGGCCACTCCGAGCGGATCGGAAACGGCCTCTACAAGAACGTGCCGGGCTCCTACGACCTGCACCTCTTCGAGTCCGCCGTCGATTACTTCACGAAATAACAGTTCATTCCGGTTTTCCCGGATGATCAAATAATGCGGTCTGTGATCGGACAGGCCGGGGCTTTCCGGCAGCCGGTACTTGGCGATTGGCAAGCGCGAAGCGACCTTGGAAAAAGGGGTTAGGTTAGAAAAGAGACAGTTAAAGTAATGTTAACAGA
>CAYLSR010000340.1:0-2415 GCA_964385855.1 uncultured Mogibacterium sp. | reverse complement strand
GGGAGTTCCCCGGTACATACGGGCCGTAGAGGTATTTCACGGAGTTCGACCAGCCCTTCAGGTTCATCAGCGCCCGGATCCTGCTCTCGTCGTAGTTGTCCCCGCCGGTGTTTCCGAGCGTGGACCTCCCGGAGTACTGGATCCTCGCTCCGGTGTAGACGCCTCTCCATCCCACGAAGATCTGATTGAGATCGATGTTCAGTGTCACATATCTTCCCTTTTCATCACGGAAATATGCCATCTGTTCCGGCGTCACTGTAGTGTCAGCATAGGCCTCCGGGATCAGCGCATCCATTGCTTTTGAGGCTACTGTCTTCAGCTTCGACTCGGTCACAACGTTGACATTCGAGATCACACCGGCCGGAGAATGCAGGATCAGCTTCCCGTCCTTCACGTCATAGGCGGTATCGCCAAGAGGCATCATCATACCGTTCACCATGACATGCAGGTCCTTCTTCCGGTAATGCCCGACCGGGATGATGACGGAACCATCGAAGATGTTGTCCGCTTTCACAGTCAGGTTCTTCGGTTCCTTCCCCGTGAGGATCTGGACAGGGATCTTCTTGCTGAAATCCGCATTTCCTTTCCTGTCAGAATCCACGCCGTCTTTGAAGTAGCAGTTCAGCTGGATGGCGACCGGGGTGTCCGTGATGAATCCCATCTCGTTCTTCGGGTGATCTACAGCGGACTTCGGGATATACAGGATGCTGTCCGAGTAGTGATAGCCGGAGATGCTCTCCCCGTTATTGTTGTTGTAGGTCAGCATGAGGTCATAGCTTCCAAAGCTTTTGCTTCCGAGGTTCACATCCGGAACAGCGACATAATACCTGCTGTCCGGATCGATGTCATAGACCGGGACCTCATAGCCGAGGGAGGCGATGAAGTTCTTCTCCGTGACATCAAACCCTTTCTGCTTTCCGGCATTGTAGGTGACGACGCCTCTAGCGATCGTGACAGGCTGCACCATGGCCTGAAGGCTGATGGAGTCCGTACTTACGTATCTGCTGTCCGCATGCTTCATGAGGTACAGGAGCGTGTAGGAAAGCTCGTCCGCCTTCTCCGGTGTGAAGGAACTCGGAAGGAACTCCGGTTCTTCTTCAGCTTCAGCCTCTTTCTCTACCGCCTCTTCCGGGATCTCTTCTTCCGGAACCTCGGAGGTGGCCTCCATGTTCTCTTTGTTTTCACTGTTTTCCGGGGATACAGTCTGTTCTTCAGACGCATCCTTGACAGGCTCTCCTTCCTGTGCTTCCGGTGTCTGTTCTTCTGTTCCGGCGGGCTCTGAAACCTCCTCCGGCTTTTCGATCGGGATGCTACCGTCCGGATCCACCGTCATGGCATAGAGCGGCATCACCCCGGTCAGGATCATCAGGGTCGCGAGCAGCAGTCCCAGAAATCTCTTTTTCTTCATGTTCGTTCTTTCTCTCCTTTCATTCAGATCATCAGCGCGAGGGCGAGAAACGGCAGTGTCAGTACCGCGATCCCAGCTGTCAGGATCCACGCGATCCTGGACGCCGCCTCCTCGGACAGGAGCACGGCGATCCCCCGCCCGTTCATGCATTCACGGATCTCGTCCGTCGTCTTTTCTGTCATCAGCTCTCCTTTCTCCGGGCATAGGAAAAGCGCCGGATCTCTCCAGCGCTCAGGTAATGCCTCAGTTTCACTTATTCGTATCTCAGAGTATTTTCTCTCTTCGGTATGTTACCGGTAGTACTAAGGTAGGGTTACAGGGGAGGATGCGGGAAACATACTCCTCCGGATCAAGGCGGAAGATTCCCGCTCCGGCCAACTTGCGGATTGATCTTACCAATTCTGTATGCTCCTCCTGCGATCCCGCTATCTCTCGTCGCCCCGCCCCCTTTCAACCCGCTTCCTGTTCCGCTCCGGCAGATTGTCCCTGTAGTAAACGAGGGCCTGGTAGACATAGTCCTCGCGAAGCGAGACCGGAAGGTTCGGCGGAAAGAGGTCGTTCAGCTTCGAGGTCCGGATCACGATCCGTTCCATCTGGTTCGGCTTCTGCTCCATCATGATCGCCTCGATCGCCTCGTCGGTGAGTTTCCCTTCCTCGCACAGCTTCCGCATGCGGATCGCCTGCGCATGAGTCGGAGTACACTGCTCGATCTCGATGCTCTCCTCGATGGACTTCTGGAGGTCCTTCGGGATATATGAGAGCTCGACAGCCGGGCGAAGGCCGATCTCGCGGTCATCGACACGCTGCAGGAGCTCTGGGATGAGCTCAGTGAGGCGGATATATCGGCGGACCTGCTCTCGACTTTCACCTTGTTCCTTTCCAGCAATTTCATTGCTTCGAAACTTTGACACCACGGGTGTCGAAGTTAAATCGGTCCTCTTTCCCTGCCGGTTCATGGCCTCCAGCCTCATCTTATATGCGAAGGCTTTCTCGCTCGGCAGGATCTC
>CAYLSR010000339.1:0-2416 GCA_964385855.1 uncultured Mogibacterium sp. | reverse complement strand
TTTATGAGCAATGAACAAATTCAAGAAATGATTAAAGAAGCTGAAAAAATGCAAGTGCGGATATCCTGGTCTTCGATCCCCCACAGGGTGAAGTGCTTCACCGCGCGGACCGGCCGGTACGCGTCGAAGACCTTGAGCCGGTAGCCCTGCACGTTGAGCTCATTGGCGGCGGATTTCAGCGCCCGCGCGGCCTCCCGCGTCAGGAGCGCAACGGGTTCTTCGTAGCCGTCGATCCGGTCTCCGATGAAGTTGTACGTCGAATAGTAGCGGATCTCCTGCACGATCCCGGGGACAAAGTCCCCCAGCAGCACGAATCCCGAAGGATCCTTCGTCACGTCGTTTCTCATCGTCTTACCCTGTTCTTTCCCTAAAGGTCGTCCCTGTTGACCGGGCAGGACATGCACCGCGGGCCGCCCCGGCCCCGTGAGAGCTCCGACCCCGGGATGGTGAGGACTTCGACACCGCGCTTGTCCAACAGATCATTGGTGACATAGTTGCGCTCATAGGTCACGACTTTGCCCGGCGCGATGCACAGCGTGTTGGAGCCGTCATTCCACTGCTCCCGCTGCGCCGCCACGGGATCGTCTCCGCCGCAGCGGATGAGGTCCACCGCCGGAAGCCGGAGTTCCCGGGCCAGCAGGTCGGACAGCTCGCCGACCATCGATTCGGTACGAATCGTCCCGTCCCGGCCGAGCGTGAGCTCAAACAGCCGGAGCGGTCCCTCGATCTCCGGGTGGATCGTGAATTTATCGCAGTCGACCATCGTGAAGACCGTGTCGAGGTGCATGAACGCCCGGGTCTTCGGGATGTCGAAGACGAGGACTTTGCGGAATTCAGAACCGTGCAGGATGTTTTCCGCAAAGGTTTCGATGCCGAGCGCGGTCGTCCGCTGCGACAGCCCGACGGCGACGATTTCCCTGCTCAGGACCAGGACATCCCCGCCCTCGATCGAATACGGATCCCGGTAATCATACCACTGCTTCGTGCCCTCCGGCGCAAACGTTCCGTTGTGCCGAAGCATGTACTGCAGCAGAAGGCTCTCCCGCCGCCGCGTCGCCGTGCTCATGTGGTGGACGCTGATCCCGTCCCCGATGCACGCGCCCTGATCGCGGGTGAAGTACATGTTCGGCATCGGATCCATGTAGAACGGATAGGCCTGATCGATCTTGTCCGCGAGCGTCCGGGGTACATAGTCCTGCAGTTCGGATTTCTTCATGCCGGCGATGAGCTTCTCGACCAGCTGCTTTTCCGGCAGGCAGATCAGGTACTCGAAGATTGCTTCCCGCACGCTGTCCGAATTGAGCGGCGTTTCGTCCAGAAACTCCCGGAGGAATGCCTGTTTGACCGCCGGGTCCGCGATTGCCTTCGCGGTCTCATCCACATAATAGACGACCTCGACACCGTTCTCCCGGAGGAGCTCCGCGAATCGGTCGTGCTCCCGCCGGGCGGCTTTGAGGTACGGAATGTCGTCAAACAGCAGTCTCGCGAAATTGTCCGGGACGAGCCCCTCCACCTCGCTCCCGATCCGGTGCAGCAGGACTTTATTGAGCTTGCCGATCTCGGAATAATTGTGGATCCTGAGAGTCATGATTTCTCCTTTTTATGATAATGCCAGATCTTTCAACTTCAGAAAAAGCCGGTCCTCTCGGTCGCGCTTCGCGCGGACGGGTTCCCGGCAGTACTTCTGATCTCTATTCAATTTTAACAGACGGCAGGTGCAAAAGCAACCGGCCTTATTTCGCGGTCAGCTGCGCCAGATAGGCCTGAATCTTGCGGAAGGAATCCTCGCTCACGACGTGCTCCATCGCGCAGGCTTCATCCTCTGCCACGGCTTCGTCCACGCCGGCGGCAATCAGGAAGCACTTGAACAGCTGGTGCTTCTCGAAGCACTCCTCCGCGATCTTCCCCCCCTCGTCCGTGAGGATCAGGTACTTATTGCCGTCCATCTCGACCAGCCCCTTGTCCATCAGCTTGCTCATCGCAACGCTGACGGAAGCCTTCGAGACCTCCAGATACTCCGCAAGGTCGATCGAGCGGCAGGCGCCGCGCTGGTTCGTGATTCGGAGGATCGTCTCCAGATAGTCCTCCTGAGATTCATTTCTCCAGTGTTTCGTGTACATCTTTTATCTCCCTCCTGTTTTAACCCAGTCCCAAAGCCAGTCCGATCAGCCGCACGAGCAGCGCCGCGGCCCAGGCGATCGCGCACTGCCACACGACGACGCCGAACGCCCATCTGCCGCCCAGCTCCCTGCGGACCGAAGCGACCGCCGCCACACACGGGGTGTAGAGCAGGCTGAACACCAGCATCGACTCTGCCGCCAGCGGTGTCATCACCGCCGCCACACCGCCCTGCGTCCCGTAGAGGACCTCCATCACGGAGACCACGCTCTCCTTCGCCATGAATCCGCTGATGAGC
>CAYLSR010000338.1:0-2432 GCA_964385855.1 uncultured Mogibacterium sp. | reverse complement strand
TAGATCTCGATTTTCTGTTCGGTGCTGTCCTGGATCTCCCGGAGCACGGCGACGTCCTTCATCCCGGCTTCAAAGAGCGTGAGCGCTTCTTCGAGCGTGGTCGTCTGCCTCCCGATGCGGTCGGCAGCCTGCTCCAGCGCCGCCAACGTCTCCGTAACGGATTTTTCTGCCATCAGATCTCTCCTTCCTGATGTATCCGGATCTCCCCGGCAACCGCCGTAAAGGATCCGTTTTTCATTCTGATCACGTAGCTGTCCCCCGCGGTAATGCCGCCGATCTCGGGGATGATCCGGCCTTCCGGGTTCAGGACCGCGGCAAATCCCCGGTCAAAGACCCGCCTCGGGTCACCTTCCCGAAGGAGCAGCTCCGAACGCTCGATCGCGTGACGGGTGCTGTCCAGCTTTTTCTTCATGTTGAGCCGCAGAAGATCCGACCTGGCATCCAGCATCCGGCGTTCCGACAGGATGCGTGAGTGCATCTGATCCAGCAGGATCTGCCGGCAGCCGGTGATCGTCCTGCGCAGTTCCTCCGTATCCGGCACCGCGATTTCGGCCGCCGCCGTCGGGGTCTCGGCCCGCACATCCGCGACGAAGTCCGAGATCGAGAAGTTGGTCTCGTGCCCGACAGCCGAGATGACCGGGATTTCGGAAGCGAAGATCGCGCGGGCAAGCGCTTCATCGTTGAAGGCTGCCAGATCTTCCACGGAGCCGCCGCCCCTGCCGACGATCAGAATGTCGATCGGCCGGCCCGTTGCGGACACCGCATTCGCGGTCCGGATGCCCTCGATGAGGCTTTTGGCCGCGTAAACGCCCTGCACGTAAGCCGGAAAGATCAGGATGTCCACAAAATCGTTCTTCTTGAGGATGATCTTGCGGATATCCCGGAGCGCGTCCCCTTCCGTGGAAGTGACGACGCCGATCGTTCGCGGAAACGGCGGCAGCGGTTTCTTGTACTTGCGGTCAAACAGGCCTTCCGCTTCAAGCTTCCGCCTGAGCGCTTCAAACTCCTGCGCGGCTTTGCCGATCCCGGCATCTTCCAGATAGTGGATTTGAAAGGAATAGTAGCCTCCTTTGGCGTAGACTTTGATGGTGCCCACCGCCGTAACGCTCCGCCCGTCCGTAAGGAGCTTCCGGTCGATCCCCTGCAGGGAGGACTGCCAGATCACGGCGCGAAGGACGCTGTTTTCATCCTTGAGCGTGAAATACGCGTGACCCCGGAACGAGAGCCCCGAAATCTCCCCCGTAACCGCGATGTTGCGCAGGTTCAGGTCTCCGGCCAGCTTTCGGGCGATGTATTCATTGATCTGAGTTACGGTTACCGGTTTCATGCTCCTCCTTTAAAGCCAGACCGCCCAGCAGGGAAATGCCGACGGCATTGTCGCCGGACAGGCGGGGATCGCCCCATCGGATCTCCGGTGCGTTCCGGTCGCTGCAGAGCTGCGTCAGCCTGTTTCTCACCGTGCGGCTGCTCGCGACACCGCCCGCCATCATCACGGTGCGGATACCAGTCACTTTGCTGCACTGGCAGGCCGCATCATACAGAAGCAGCGAGATGCGCTCAAAAAGCTCCGCGACCAGCTGATCCGTCTCCGGGCAGAGGACCTCTCCGCGCTCCGTCCGGATCCGCTCGATCCTGCGCATCGCCTCGGATTCCGGACCGGACAGGTTGAACCGCCCTTCCCGGCAGCGGATCCTGCGCACAGGAGCTGTCAGCTCCGTGCGGGAAGCGATCTCATCGAGATACTTGCCGGCCGGAAACGGATAGCCCAGACAGACGCCCACACGGTCCAAAAGCTGACCGATGCTGATGTCCTGCGTGCCGCCGAGGATCTCCGTCCGGAAATGACAGCCCTCCCGGCAGCAGCGGAGGCATTCCGTCGTCCCGCCGGACAGGTGGAACTGCAGGAATTCCTCCGGAACATCCTCCATTCCGAGCAGAATCGCCTCGATGTGCCCTTCCTGGTGTGAAAACCGGTAGACCGGCACCTTGAGCGACGCGGCGATCATGCGGGCGGCATGGACGCCCGACAGAAAGACCGGCATATAAGAGCCTTCCACGCACCTCGGGCGGTCCGAAACCGCAACTGCGGCGATCCGGGATGGATCCGTCTCCCGGAAGGCCTCTTCAATAAAGAGAGGCAGAACGTTGGAATGCCGAAAGAAAGCGACCGATTGCCGCAGTCCCCTCTCACCCTGCTCTACCTCAAGAAACTCTGAACGTTCAAAGAGGATCCTTCGCTCCGCATCCGTCACTGCGACGGATGTCTTGTAATTCGAAGTATCGATCCCCAGTATCGTCTTATTCATCTGATTCAGACCCTCTGCTCCGGACGATCCTGCCCAGGACGGAATTGACGAACGCGTTCCATCGTGCCTCTCCGTACTTCTTCGCCATCAGCACGGCCTCGTTGACTGACACCTGCGCCGGCATGC
>CAYLSR010000337.1:0-2438 GCA_964385855.1 uncultured Mogibacterium sp. | reverse complement strand
TTATCCCGGACACATAAACGCTGGCGCCGCCCTTTGTGTCCAGGCGTATGTTGTTGTTCTTCTTCGCCGCCGTAACAAGCAGATCATAAGCGGTCCATGCAGACCGCGCCGTTCAGATCGATCGGAAAGACCTCCATCGCCTTTTCGAGCTTCAGTCCGCCGCGGCTCACGTACGGGCAGGGTTTCTCCTTGAGCTCAAAGAGCTGCTCCGTGTCGAATTTCTGGCCGGCTTTGTCTTCGACCCTGCCGTCCACCAGCACGAGCCCGGCCATGATCATGCGCTTCGCCTTGTCTCTGGACGGGACCAGCCCCTGCTGCACGAGGATCACATCGAGACGTTCTTTCATACGCCCTCCGTTTCCGGCAGCGCTTCCCGGACCGCCTGAACGATCCCCTCCGCGGAGATCCCGCAGGCCTCGCGAAGCTCGCGGATGCTGCCCTGCTCGATAAAGGCGTCCGGGATCGCGATGTTGACGATCCGCGATTCCGAGTTGCGCCGGAGTGTATTGTAGAGGGAGCCGTAGCCGCCGGCGAGCACATTGTCTTCGATCGTCACGACGACGGTCGAGGCCGGTGCCGTGCCTTCCGACAGGATCGGGCGGACCCGGGCGATCTGCGTCACGCCGACGCTGAGCCCCTCGGACCGCAGGATCTCCGCCGCGCGGATCGCTTCGTCCAGCATCGCGCCGACTGCCAGCAGCGTCACGTCGGAACCGGTGGAAAGCACGATGTTTTCGCCGTTAAAATGGCGGAGCCGCAGGTGTTCCCCACCCGAACTGCCGCGCGGATAGCGAATGGCGACCGGTCCTTCACAGCTGTAGAGCGCGTATTCCAGCATCTCTTCGAGCTGGATGCCGTCCGCCGGACAGAGGATCGTCATGTTCGGGATCGAACTCAGGTAGGACAGGTCGAACTGCCCGTGATGCGTCTCCCCGTCCGCGCCGACCAGACCCGCACGGTCGATCGCGAAGACGACGTGCAGATTCTGCAGGCAGATATCCTCTACGATCTGATCGTAGGCGCGCTGCAGGAACGACGAATAGATCGCGACGACCGGCTTGATACCGGATTTTGCGAGTCCCGCGGCAAAGACGACCGCATGGGACTCGGCGATCCCGACGTCAAAGAACCGCTCTTCACAGGCCTGATAGAACGGGCCCAGGCCTGTTGCGGTCCCCATCGCCGCGCACACCGCGACGATGGTCGGATCTTTAAGTGCCAGCTGCGTCAGCTTTTCGCCGAACACCTTCGAGTAGGACGGCGACTGAGATGACGATAATAAATTACCGTCATCTACATTGAACGGACCGATTCCATGGAACCGCCTCGGATATTTCTCCGACCAGTAGTAGCCTTTTCCTTTGGTCGTGATGACGTGGACGAGCGTCGGCCCGTCGATCTCGTTCGCCGCCTCAAAGGCTTCGGTCATTTCGCGGATGTCGTGCCCGTCGATCGGCCCGATGTACTTGATTCCGAGCTCTTCAAACAGGATCCCCTCGTCTTCGATGAGAGAATACTTGATTTTTTCCTTCGTACGGCTGATCCCTTCCGAGACCTTCGGTCCGACCAGCGGTATGCTGTCGAGGGAAGACCGGATGGTCGTCTTCGCCTTGAGGTAATTGCTGGAGGTGCGCAGCCGGTTCAGGTGCTTCGACATCCCGCCGACGTTTCGCGCGATCGACATCCCGTTGTCGTTCAGGACGATGCGGACCCTTGACTGGCTCGCGCTGATGTTGTTCAGCGCCTCGTAGACCAGTCCGCCGGTCATGGAACCGTCGCCGATGACGGCGATGATCTCATAGTCTTCCTTCTTCAGATCGCGTGCGGCAGCCATGCCGATGGCGGCGCTCAGGGATGTGCTGCTGTGGCCCGTATCGTAGGCATCATGGAGGCTCTCGCGGGATTTCGGAAATCCGGACAGCCCCTTGAACTGCCTCAGGGTATCAAAACCGGCCGCCCTTCCGGTGAGGATCTTGTGCACATAGGACTGATGCCCTACGTCGAAGATCAGCCGGTCGCGGCTCGTATCGTAGACCCGGTGCAGCGCGATCGTCAGCTCGACGACCCCGAGGTTGGACGCCAGATGTCCGCCGGTCCGGGAGACTTTTTCCAGCAGAAAATCACGGATCTCGTCTGACAGGATCTCCAGATCTTCGTAGGATGAATGCTTGATGACAGTGATCAGGTCGTCCTGATAGAGATCGTAATACATCAGTGATCCCTTCTTTCCAGCTGAAGTGCCAGCTCCGTAAAGAACGCGGCGGATTCTCCGTACCGGCTCATGATGCAGACCGCCTCCTCCGTCAGCGCCCGGAGCATCTCCTGTGCGGCCGGAAGTCCCTGAACGGAGACATAATTGCATTTGCCGAGATCCTGATCCTTGCCCGTCTTCTTGCCGACGATCTCAGCGTCTCCGGTCGCGTCCAGGATGTCGTCGG
>CAYLSR010000336.1:0-2440 GCA_964385855.1 uncultured Mogibacterium sp. | reverse complement strand
GAGAATGAAGACGTTAATTCCTGACAATGTAAGCCAGCATACCAACGTGTACGACGTGCTCGTGGAGAGAGGCCTGATCGAGCAGTGCACGGATCCGGAAGAGTTCCGGGAGATCCTCGGTAAAGAGAAGATCAAATTCTACATCGGATTCGACGCGACGGCGGACTGCCTGCACGTCGGGCATTTCATTCCGATCATTACGATGCTGTACATGCAGAAGTACGGACATACGCCGGTCGTTCTCCTTGGCGGCGGCACGACGGAGATCGGGGATCCGTCCGGCCGCAGCGATATGCGCAAGGTCATGTCGACGGAAACGATCGACGAGAACTGCAGAGCGTTCAAGAAGCTGTTTGAGCGGTTCTTCGACTTTGACGACGAATGGGAATACAGCGGCAACGAAGGCGTCTACAAGCCGGGCCACCAGAACAAGGAGCCGATTCCGGCCAAAGCGATCAGCGTCAACAATGCGGAGTGGATCCGTCCGTGCAAGTACACGGAGTTCTCCCGCGTGATCGGGACGCAGTTCAACGTCAACACGATGCTGCGCGCGGAGTGCTTCAAGTCCAGAATGGAGCGGAATGAAGGCCTCAGCTTCTTCGAATTCTGCTACATGACGCTGCAGGCGTACGACTTCTACGTCATGGCGAGAGACTTCGACCTCAAGGCGCAGTTCGGCGGCAACGATCAGTGGTCCAACATCATCGCGGGTGTGGATCTGACGAGAAAGCTCGAGAACAAGAAGGTCTACGGCCTCACCGTCGCGCTCCTCACCAACAGCGAAGGCAATAAGATGGGCAAGACCGCGAAGGGCGCGCTGTGGCTGGACGAGAGCCGCGTGCCGGTCTACGAGTTCTTCCAGTACTGGCGCAACGTCGGCGACGCCGACGTCAACAAGTGCCTCCGCATGCTGACGTTCCTCCCGATGGACGAGGTCAACAGATTGTCCGCGCTCGAAGGCGCCGAGATCAACAAGGCGAAGGAAGTCCTCGCCTACGAGGTCACCAAGCTCGTCCACGGCGAAGAGAAGGCGAAGCAGGCGCTCGAGACCTCCCGCCAGGTCTTCGCGGCCGGGCAGCAGGACAGCGCCAACATCCCGACCGTCGAGATGGATCAGAGCCAGTTCCTCGGTGACGGCATGGGGCTGGCGGCGCTCCTCAAGGAGCTCAAGCTCGCGACGTCCAACTCCGACGCGTTCCGCACCATCGAACAGGGCGGCATCAAGCTGAACGGCGAGACCATCACCGACCGGAAGTACATGGTCACGGCGACCGATTTCCGCATGGACAAACTCGTCATCCAGAAGGGCAAGAAGAAGTTCCTGGCGGTGACGATGAAGTAGAAGTAAATAAACAGTTTGCCCCGCCGGGAGTTCCCGGTGGGGCATTTTTATCAGTTCTATGAATCAGAAGTCTTCGCCTCGCCGGAACCGATTCAGCAGCCGGACTTTGCCTGCGTAATTTGCCGCAACAAATGCAGCCTTTTCCTCCGGGATCCCGCGGGTCCCGTAGAATTCCTCCACAAAGGACGGTGAAGGGAGCGCGTCGAGTTCAACGATCTTACGGTTCTTTACGTGTGAGAGCATCTCCCTTGCGGATCGGAGCCAGTCCTCCCGGTTCATATGATCCTGAATGATCCAACCGGCGATGATCTGATATGCCCACATCCGAGAGAGAAGCGAAAACACTTTCCCCGTATCCGCCAGGATCTCCTGTCCCAGATATTCAAATCGGATCTGCGTCGTCTCTCCGCAGACCCATTGATACCGGATTTCTTTGTACTTGCCGGTCATCCCATCAAGCCAGGCGATATCATCCATGATGTCTGCCGGCTGGACGCCCAGCGCAGAGGACAGGCGAAGGACCGTTTCTGCAGCGCATTTATTGATTGGGATCTTGCGGTTTTTGATTTCGCTGACCGTCGTATAGGGGACGCCGCTGATCTGCGACAGACGGTAGGCCGTCCGGCCGGGTTCTTCCGTAAATCCTTAGTTTTTCAGGCTCTGCAGCGGCGCCGGGATGCGGCCGCCTCTGTGGATCATCTTGGCCGGCGACTTGGTGCGGAGCGGCATGACCGGGCCGTAGCCGAGGAGGCCGCCGAAGTTGAGTTCTTCGCCCTCCTTGAGGCCGATTGCCGGGATCAGGCGGACGGCGGTGGTCTTGGCGTTGACCATGCCGATCGCGGCCTCGTCCGCGGTGATCGCGGCGAGGACTTCCGCGGTGGTATCGCCCGGGACGACGATCATGTCTAGACCGACGGAACAGACCGCGGTCATGGCTTCGAGCTTCTCGATGGAGAGCGTGCCCGCGCGGGCCGCCGCGATCATGCCGGCGTCTTCGCTGACAGGGATGAAGGCGCCCGAAAGGCCGCCGACGCTGGAACTGGTCGAGATATCTGTGAGTGTGCAGGTAAATCTTGTCATAGCCCTCTGTTCTAGCAA
>CAYLSR010000335.1:0-2442 GCA_964385855.1 uncultured Mogibacterium sp. | reverse complement strand
ATGATCTGGCGGAAGATCCTCCCATCGATGCGCATCATGCTGAGCCGCAGCCGGACGCAGGTCTTCGTCCGGACGAGCGTCACGATCATGCAGATCGCGGAGACCGCCATTCCGAGGATCGTCGCGAAGGCGACGCCCTCGACCCCCCTGTGGAAGACCAGCACGAAGACCAGATCGCCGATGATGTTCAAGACGGTCGCCGCCGAGAGGAAGTAAAACGGCCGTCTGGAGTCGCCGATCGCCTGCAGCGTCGCGGCGCCGATGTTGTAAAAGAAGAGGCCGCCGATGCCGGCGAAGAAGATCATCAGGTAGAGGCTGGCCTCCGGCATGACCTCCTCCGGCATGTTCATCAGCCGCAGAAAAGCCCGGCGCATCGTGATCCCGACCGTCGTCATCACGACCGTGAAGATCAGCGTCGTCACGAAGGACGTGTGGACGGCTTTCTGCGCCTCTTTTTCCTTGCACGCGCCGAAGTACTGTGCGATGACCACCCCGGCGCCGCTGGAAAACCCGATGTACAGGCTGATCATCACGTTGATGATCGGCCCGACCGTCCCGACCGCCGAGAACGCCTCGTTACTCACGTAGTTGCCGACGACCCAGGTGTCCACGATGTTGTACATCTGCTGGAAGATATTGCCCAGCAGGAGCGGGATCGAAAACGTGATCAGAAGGCGCGGGATGCTGCCCTCCGTCATGTTCATATTCTCTCTGGATCCCGTTACGCCTTTCTTCATCTCGTTCTTTGCCGGACCTCCCGTCACCGCAGCATCTTTTACGCTGCAGTCTATTCGTTTATTTTATCACGCCTGTTCAGCCGCTGCAATGAGAATACGGATCTATGCTGCCGGCGCCAGCTCTTCGGCCTCCTGAAGCAGTCCCGATTCGGATTTCACGACCTCTTCCCCGTAGATCGTCGCAAATTCCTTCTTCATCGACACCGTTTCCATGCCGGTGCAGGAGGCCGCGAATTTTTCCGCAGTCCCGACGTCCCCGTAATCCCGCTCCTCATCATCGCACAGCAGCATGTAGGCTTTCCCGCCATGCTGAATCGCGTACTGCGCCATGGCCAGATCACCGGAACTGTTTCCAAACACCAGCACCGGCGGCTTGCCGATCTCATCGACGATCGTAAAGACTTTGTTCGTCTTCTGATTCTTCGAGATCAGGTTTCCTTCCATAATGACCTGATCCTCCGCGGTATAGGAATAACTCCGGCCGGCTTTCCCGCCCTGCCCCGTCGCTTCGAGCGAGAAGGTGCTGCCGATCACATGCTCCGACGGGATCCATTCATCCAGCGTGCCCTCGATCAGCTCACGCACCATCGCGCGCTCGGAACCGCTGCTGATGAACACTTTGAAGTCATGCTCCGCCAGATACTGCACGAGCGCCGTCATCGGCTTGTAAAAGCCCTCGCCGTAGGTCATTTCCTCAAAGCCCACCGCCGGAGAGGCCATGAAAGCCCTCACGTACTCCCGGTATTCCTCTACCGTCATCCCCGCAAAAGCCTCTGCCGCCAGCTGTGCGGTCGATTTATCCGAATCCGGCTCCGGTTCGCGATGCAGATGCGCGTATTCGAGCGCCGCGGCATAGTCCCGGAGTTCCTCCGGCGCCTCATAGGACTCATCATACAGCGCGCGGTGGATCAGCAGGCAGTGGTCAAAATACGATGGAAACAACTCTCCGTACAGCGTCCCGTCAAAATCAAACACCGCGATCCGGTCTTCCGGCGGCACATAGTGCTCGGAGGACTCCTCCGTGACCTCTTCGACATACGCCAGGATGGACAGCATTGCCGGTGAATCTTCATTCCAGTACGCGATCGTTCCGGAATCGGAAGCATCCGCCTGCTCATCGCCGGTCAGGAGCTCTTCCGAAGTGCTGTCTGCGGCTTTCTGCGGTTTCCCGTACGCGACCGCCGCGGCGGCCAGTACGATCAGCCCGATGCAGAGGATCCCTGCGATCACCTTTGCTCTTTTAGTCATTGTCTGCTCCTTTGCTTAAAATCCGCCGATAGATTCACAAGCAGAATGTCTTCCAGCAATTTGCTTTCAAAAAATCCGTGATCCGCTTCGGGTCCTCTCCTTCGTAGTACGCTACAAGAAGTTTTTTAAACTCGGAAACATGAGCTTCAGGAATCACGAGAAAGCCTTGTCCATGGGCTATCAGATAATGATTGGCATAAATGAAGGCAGCGCGTTTATATCCATCAAGGAACACCTGTGTTTTCATCGTATACAGACACAAGCGGATCGACTTATCAATATCATCTATATTGGCCTGAAGGATGTCCTCTATATGCTCCTTCACAACAGATTCCATTGGAAGCGGAGGAATGTATGAAGTTCCACCTATCGTCACAGGAATTCCGCGTATTCTTCCCCCATAAGCGAAAAATCCTTCGTTTACCAAGCGAGCGATGTGGCATAGAACATAGTAATC
>CAYLSR010000334.1:0-2460 GCA_964385855.1 uncultured Mogibacterium sp. | reverse complement strand
CCGGACGTAGTCGAAGAGCATGGTGATGAGCTCGGCCATGCGGGTGGATTTGGTGAACTGATCCGGGCTCTGGATGACCTTCATGGAAACACAGCCCTTGTCGCTGCGGGTCTTCGGCGCCTGCTCGGTGATGGCCTTCCTGAACTCCTCGACCTTGTCCGGTTTGACTTTCTGCTTGGAAACTACTGCGATCATGTTCTCCTCCTGATTCAGGCAATGCCTTCTTCCTTCTTGACGTTTTCGACGAACTGTACGAACGGCGGTTCACCGTAGTCATGCCATTTTTCCGCCGGGCGCTCCGGCAGGAAGCCGAGCTTCTCCATCTCGTCCGCGACGTCCTTCAGACCGTATTTCTCGTACGTCTCTCTGTACGGCCAGCCGGTCTCGAGGTCCCATCCGCGCTCTTCGTACATGATGTCCGTAGTCTCGTTCCACAGGGTCCAGTCGAACGTTTCACCCCACGGATCCGGAATGGACAGCGTCCTCCAGACCATATCCATCTCCATCTTGCGGCATCTGCCGTAGTTGCGGATCAGGGTCGCGCGGAACAGCAGCTTGGAGCGGTACGCCGCATCCAGACGATCCTGCGGCGACAGCGGATATCCCGTCGCAGCCTGATACATCTCGGATTCCATCTCCGGCCACCACGGATCCGGGCTCTGCCATTCGCAGCTCAGAACAGCGTCCTTGATCTCGGCGATGTTCTGCGTGTGCATGATCGCTTCGATGACGTGCGGACAATGATACGGATCTGCCATCGCTTCATCGAAATACTTGATGTCGCAGTGGAAGTGCTCGACCGTCTGCGCGTCGCGAACGTTGAGCATGTTGATCATGTTGTTGCCGACCTGCGTCGGTTTCTCGATGCCGCCCTGATAGCCGCGACCCTGCCAGTGGACGCTCTGTCCCCAGGAGGATTCCAGGCTGACCGGTACCGGGAGCTTCTTCTGGAGGATCTGCGAGTAACGGCCGTGATAAATCGTCTCGCTGAACTTCTCGTAGCCGAGCTCACGGATTGCGCGCGACATGCCCTCCGCGAACAGGTTGCCGTAGTAGCCCTTGCGGTAGACCAGATTCGTGAGGAAGACCTTCATGAATTCGCTGTTGTTGACGTCGATCTCCATGCCGGTGCCCAGATCATCTTCAAAAAGGCCTTCCTTCTTGCACATGCCAAGCCAGGTCTGCAGCCAGATTTCGATCTCCCACTTGTCGATGCCGTAGTCGTTGCACAGGTCGTTGACGATGGTCGCCCGGTCGTAATCCGGTCCCCACAGCTCGTAGATGTCCGGGAGCATGACTTCGCCCTGCTTCTCGAAATACGGGTCTTCGAAGTCCGGTTCCGGGAAGTCTCTGCCGAGCAGCTTGCACGGCGCGACGTAGTTACGCTCCGACGGCCAGAACATCCCGCGCGGCGCAGGCAGGTCCGTCGTGAAGTTGTAGACGCTGGCGCTGACGCACTTCTCCATGTGGTTGACCTTCTCGTCGTCAAACGCGTTGATGTCGCCGATCAGCACGCAGTTGCAGCGCTGGTTGCAGCCCGGGCTGCAGGCGACGTTGCCTCTCGTATACTCTACGTCAAACTCTCCACCCGGGACGCCGAACTTGTCCAGGTGCAGGATCGGAGACGGTGCCATATGCGGGTGATTCATGTTGAGACGCAGGAATTTGAGCTTCTCGATGTCCGCCGGCGCGACGATGCCGGTGCCCTTGACCGTGATGGCCTTGAGCTTCTTGCTGCCCCAGACCGCGCCGAAGCCGCCTTTCGCGAGTGCCGCGTCGTTTGACGTCGTGATCGACGCGATCCTGACGAGGTTCTCACCGGCAGGCCCGATGACCAGAGACTTGAACTCATGGCCGTATTTGTCCTCCAGCGCCTTCTGCGACTGGTGCACCCGGAGCCCCCACAGATCTTCCGCCGGCAGGATCTCGATCTTGTCGTCTTCAATCTTGATGTGCACCGGAGAATCCGCCACGCCTTCGACGATGAATCCGTCGTAACCGGCGTATTTCAGCTCCGTGCCAAACCAGCCGCCGATGTTGCCCCAGCAGTACTGCTCCGGGTTGACGCTCGGTGCGATCGCGCACGCGGCGCTTCTGCCGCCGGCCGGGATGCCCGTGCCGCCGGTCGGACCGGTCATGAAGATAAACTTGTTTTCAGGATCAAACGCCTTGACCTCGGGACCGACTTCATCCCAGAAGATGCGGTTGATGATCATGCGGCCTCCGATGTATTTCGGAACGTACTTATACGTATCCACCATCGAAACTTCGCGGGTCGTCAGGTTGATGCGGGCGATCTTGCCGCAGTAACCATACAGTCCTTTTTCGTTTGAAGGATTGTCCAGAATATCAGATATCGTAAAATTCGGCATGCTTTCCTCCTTCCTTATTCAGCCGGACGTTCGCCTTCCGGCAGGAAAACGGAATCTTCGCTGAGTCCGATACATCTGGTCGGACACC
>CAYLSR010000333.1:0-2468 GCA_964385855.1 uncultured Mogibacterium sp. | reverse complement strand
ACATCACGACGATGAACATCGCCGCCAGCGTTCCGATCACCGCGAGGATGATATCGCCGATCAGATTGTCCTCGTTCTGGAACGACATCGAACGGATCGCCTCGCTGGAGGAATTCTGCGTCCAGAGCCTCGGGTTCCCGAAATGCGTGCCCAGATACTGTACGCCGGAGAGCGTCCATCTGTCACACCAGGACAGGAACGCGTAGAGTGCTTTGGAGAGCCCTTCCACAAAGTATTTGAGCGGCTTGCGGTAGAACCAGTCGAAATCGATCGACAGCTCGTCGTGCGGCGCCATGATCCTGCGGAATAGCCAGAAGACCAGCGTCGCGCCCGCAAAGAGGCAGAGATATTCCGCGATGTGCTCCGGCGTAAACGGATGTCCGTCCGCCTGCGTCGGCGTGATATCGTACAGCAGCTTCGGCATCACACCGGTCACGACGCAGGCCGCGGTCCCGAGCACCATCGCCAGCTGCATGCTCCACGGGACCTTCCGGCACGGGACATCTTTGTCGGTCTTGCCGAAGAAAATAAAGATGTTCCCCTTCAGCGCGATCGACAGCCAGGTACCGACGGAAGCCGCCGTCAGGAACAGGCCCGCCACCGGGTGCCCTGTGTCCGTCATCGCGTGCGAGATCAGCGCCTTGGAGGCAAAACCGTTCAGATACGGCACGCCGGAGATCGCCAGCGATGCGATCAGGAAGCAGATCGCCGTGAGCGGCATCTTCTTCGCCAGCCCGCCAACCTCGGAGATGTTGCGCTTGCCCGTCGCGTACATGACCGCACCCGCCGCCATGAACAGGACGCCCTTATAGAGGATGTTGGTAAACGCATGTGCGGAGGCACCCGCGATGCCGTAGTCGCCCGCGACCGCCAGCGCCGCCACCATGTAGCCCAGCTGCGAAACGATGTGATAGCTGAACAACCGGCGCATGTCGTTTTCGATCAGCGCCATGCAGGCGCCGTAGATTGCCATGAACACCCCGACGTACAGCAGGAACTCCGTCCCCGCGAAGAGCCGGATGAGCGCGTAGATGCCGACCTTTGTCGTATAGGATGCCATGTAGACCGTCCCGCCGATCGATCCTTCCGGGTACGCGTCCACGATCCAGGAGTTGAGCGGCGGCAGCACCGCGTTGACGCCGACGCCGATCAGGATCAGCCAGAAAGACGCGTCGAAGGCGTTCGCCATGTTGGCCAGGCCGAGATCGTAGTGAAAGATGTGGATCATGAAGCCGGCCAGCACCATATTGCCGCCAAACGCGTGGACGAGCAGATATCGGAACGCCGCGCGGGAAGATCTGCGGCAGTGCCCGGCGTAGACGAGATACGCCGAGGAGAATGCCGCGATCTCCCAGAAGAAGATGAACGACAGGTAGTCTCCTGCCAGCGTGATGCCCATGACACTTCCAGCGTAGATCATCGCCATGCCGGCCTCGATGCCGGTCATAACCTTAAAGCCGTAGATGGCATTGATTACGGCGATGATGCAGAAGATCAGCAGGAAGATCCAGGCGAGCCGATCACAGTGGATCAGTTCCACCTGAAGGTGCTGCGTGATCGTATATGGCAGCGTACTCTCTTCGGTCAGCTGAAAGCAGAGATACAGCGCGAGCGCAGGCGCCGCGAGCTGAAGGAGCTTCCTGACATACGTCGGCAGCACCATCGCGAGGAAACCGCATCCGATCATGATCAGTCCGGGATGGAGGTTGCTGATATTCATTATTCGTCCCCCTTCCCGTCCGCACGCCAATATTCAGCGATCACGGCTCGTTTCTTCACCGGATCGTACGTCGAAAGCACTCTGTACACCGTAACCGCCGGTTTCGGTGTCTCCGTAAGGCGCGGTTGCGTGATTTCTGCTGCCGCGGCCGGGACCGCCGACGCTTCGAGGACCTCCGGAACGTCCGATTCTCCGATTGTTTCCGGCTCTTCGGCAGCTTCCGGAACCTCCGGTTCTTCAATGCGCTCCGGCTCTTCGGCAGCTTCCGGAACCTCCGGCTCCTCGATGCTCTCCGGCTCTTCGGCAGCTTCCGGAGCCTCCGGCTCCTCGCCGGTCTCCGGCTCTTCCGTCATTTCGGGCTCCGCGTACGCAGGTTCTTCCCGGATGATCCCGGCCTTGACCAGCATTTCGAATTCTTCTTTTGATTCATCCTTCTCGTAGTAATCCGGTTCCTTCCGGATGAGCTTGGAAAGGATGATTTTGGCAAGCACGATCAGGCCGAACGCGCTCACGACTGCGATGAGTAACGAATGTAAGATCTCATGCATCATAAGCCCACCCCGATCGTATCAAAGATCGCGTTGCCTGCCATCAGCGCCATGTCGTAGAGGTGCAGCCCGAAGTTCGGCGCCAGACCAAGGACGATCGAGATCACCGCCGTGATCACGAGCGGGATCAGCATCGCGTAATTTGCAAGAGATATTCGAGGCCAGGGTATTCTGGGGCGACTACGAGGAAAGTAGCGCCT
>CAYLSR010000332.1:0-2471 GCA_964385855.1 uncultured Mogibacterium sp. | reverse complement strand
CATGTTGGAGCCCATCAGCGCACGGTTCTCGTCGTCGTTTTCGAGGAACGGGATCATCGCCGTCGCGACGGAGACGACCTGCTTCGGGGAGACGTCCATGTAGTCGACGTTCTCTCTGGCGGCCAGGGTGATCTCGCCCTTCGCGCCGCGGACCGCGACCTTCTTGTTGATGAAGTGCCCCTCGGCGTCCAGCGGCTCGTTCGCCTGCGCGACGATCATCAGCTCTTCATCGTCCGCGGAGAGGTAATCCACCTGCTCCGTGACGATGCCGGTCTCCTTGTCGACCTTGCGGTACGGCGTCTCGATGAACCCGTACTGGTTGATGATGCCGTAGGTCGTCAGAGAACCGATCAGACCGATGTTCGGACCTTCCGGCGTCTCGATCGGGCACATCCTCCCGTAGTGGGAGTAGTGTACGTCACGGACTTCAAATCCCGCTCTGTCCCTGGACAGGCCGCCCGGGCCGAGCGCGGAAAGTCTTCTCTTGTGCGTCAGCTCTGCCAGCGGGTTGTTCTGGTCCATGAACTGGGACAGCTGGGAGCTTCCGAAGAATTCCTTGACCGCCGCGGTGACCGGACGGATGTTGATCAGCTGCGTCGGCGTCGCGTTCTCCGTCGTCATGCGCTCACGGACGGAACGCTCCATCCGGGCAAAGCCGATGCGGAACTGGTTCTGCAGCAGCTCGCCGACCGTGCGCAGCCTGCGGTTTCCGAGGTGGTCGATGTCGTCCACTTCGCCGAGACCGTAGTTGAGGTTGAGGATGTAGCTGACCGAAGCGATGATGTCCGCGAGGATGATGTGCTTCGGCGACAGATCGTACTTGCGGGAAGCAAAGGCCGCGCGTACCGCGTCCTCGTCTTCCGCGTTCGCCAGGATCTCCATCAGGACCGGATAGTAGACCTTCTCGGAGAGCTTGTATGGGCGCACGTCAAAGCTGACGAACTTCGACGGATCGACAAACTGGTTGCCGATGACCTTCGTGATCGTATCGTCCCCTTCTCTCTTGCTCCTGACGCGGACCGACAGGATGCCGGTATCCTCGATCCGGTACGCCATCGGGCGGGAGATGAATCCACCCTCTTCTACCAGGATCTCCCCGGTGTTCGGATCGATGACGTCCTCGGCCGCGACCGTATTGACAAGGCGGTTGTGGATGCCGAGCTTCTTGTTGTACTTATAGCGGCCGACCTTCGCGAGATCGTAGCGCTTCGCGTCGAACAGCAGCGAGTTGAGCATGGATCTCGCGTTTTCGACCGTCGGCGGATCTCCCGGACGGAGTCTCCGGTAGATCTCCTTGACGCCGTCGTCGCTGTTCTTGGTGTTGTCTTTTTCCAGCGTCTTCATCAGGCGCTGGTCTTCGCCGAAGACATCGATGATATCCTGATTGGAGCTCATGCCAAGCGCTCTCAGGAAAGATGTGATCGGCTGCTTTCTTGTTCTATCGACACGGACCGAGATGACGCCGGCAGAGTCCGTCTCGTACTCCAGCCAGGCACCGCGGTTCGGAATGATCGTAGCGGAATACAGGTTCTGGTTGGATTTGTCCACCAGTACCTCAAAATACGGTCCGGGAGATCTTACCAGCTGGGTAACGATCGCTCTCTCCGCACCGTTATAGATGAATGTGCCCTTCTCCGTCATCAGAGGGAATTCGCCCATAAAGACGTCCTGTTCTTTGATCTCGCCCGTTTCGCGGTTGATCAGGCGGACCTTGACCGTCAGGGAAGTCGCGTAGGTGGCATCTCTTTCCTTGCACTCCTCCTGATCGTATTTCGGATCATTGGAGAAAGTGTAGTCAGCGAATTCCAGGCTGAGCGTGTTGGTCGTATCGCGGATCGGCGAAACATCCTCGAGCACTTCTGCCAGCCCTTCTTCCATGAACCACTTGTATGACTTTGTCTGGATATCAATGAGGTTCGGCATCTCGCAGACTTCATTGATCTTGGCAAAGGACATGCGTTCTTTCCTTCCAACTTTTACAGGTTTTGGCATGTTATCACTCCTTATTATTCAAGAAAAATCAGCTCCATAGCAACTTACAATTATATTACACCCGTGTCAACATTGCAAGTTCCTTTTATGTTTTCCTGATAAAATTTTCTGGTCCATATAAACGAAAAGCGGCTGCCTGATCAGCAGGTGCTTTCCAGCGGAAAGACCTCACCGCGCAGGCAGCCTTACCTTCCTGTCGTCCGTCCGGACTATTTGAGCTCGGCAACAGCACCGACTTCTTCGAGAGCAGCCTTGAGAGCGTCCGCCTCAGCCTTCTCGATGTTTTCCTTGACGTTCGCCGGAGCGCCGTCAACGAGAGCCTTTGCTTCCTTCAGGCCCAGGCCGGTCGCTTCTCTGACAGCCTTGATGACCTTGATCTTGTTCGGGCCGATCTCCTTGAGGACGACGGTGAATTCAGTCTGCTCCTCAGCCTCAGCCTCTTCTTCTCAACCGGCAACAGGGCCAGCAGCTACGACAGC
>CAYLSR010000331.1:0-2473 GCA_964385855.1 uncultured Mogibacterium sp. | reverse complement strand
CGTTCATCAGTGCCTGGAACGGTTTTTCCTATCTGCATGACCGGCGCAAAACGGAGGATCTGAAGGATGAGGGGAGGTAGAGTCATGGCAGTGAAAGTGAAAATCGGACTGATCGGCGCGCTCGATATGCTCAAGTTCAAGAACATGGCGAAAGTGCGCGAAAAGGCCATACAGGCTGCGCCTGCCCTCGAGATCACGGCGGATTACGTGATCAACGACAAAGCAAAGGCTCTGCATCCCGATTATCAGGAACTTTTGATCGATAAGGTCATCGAACATGAAGGCGCCGGCGCGAAGACGTATCTGATGCGTTCCGAAGACGGTGGGCCGCTCGCGTACTTCCGCGCGGGACAGTATCTGTCACTCAAGCTGAAGATCGGCGGCAGTTCGGTCACCCGGCCGTATTCGATCAGCTCAGCGCCGAAGGACGCTCTGCAGGGTGCGGTTGCGGTCACTGTCCGCAGCAATCCGGGCGGTTTCGCCGCGGATCACATGCTGGAGGAGTTTAGGGAAGGCGATGCGGTGTTGTCGTCCGGCCCGCAGGGCAATTTCTACTATGAACCGCTGCGGGATCCGGCGCACATCGTGGCGCTCGCGGGCGGCAGCGGCATCACGCCGTTTCTTTCGATGGCTCAGGCGATCGCGGACGGGACCGAGGATTTCGACCTGACGATCCTGTTTGGCAGCCGGACGCGTGAGCAGATCCTGTTTCGGGAGGAGCTCGACGCGATCGCGGCGAAGTGCGACAAGGTGCACATCGTACACGTCCTCTCCGATGAGGAAGCAGACGGATTTGAACATGGCTTCATCACGGCGGACCTGATCCGCAAGTACGCGAAAGAGCCATACAGCGTCTTCGTGTGCGGTCCGGAAGCGATGTACCGATTCCTGCAGGGCGAACTGGCAAAACTGGATCTGCCGCGCAAGAACATCCGCTGCGAGATGCTCGGGGTCACGAAAAAGATCGCGGAAGCCGCGGACTTCCCGGAGGAGGCGAAGGGCAGGCGTTTCAGGCTCACCGTAAAGCAGGGCGCGCAGGAGTACGCGGTAGAAGCCGACTCGGAAGAGCCGATCCTCGTCGCGGTCGAACGGGCGGGGATCACCGCGCCGTCCCGTTGCAGGAGCGGGGAATGCGGCTGGTGCCGGTCCAAGGTGCTTTCGGGCAGCTATTACGCACCTGCGGAGAACGAAAACCGGAGATACGCGGATGTCCGGACCGGCTACATCCATCCGTGCGCGACGTTCCCGACCTCGGATATGGTCATCGAGATCCCGTGTGAATACACGCCGCGGTAAGCGGAATGAGATCAGCCATCAACAAAAACGGGCAGAATGGGCTGAAAACACTTATGAAAAAAAGAATTTTCCCTCTTGCAATGGATTTCCGATTGTGGTAATCTTAATTGGTTATTACGGGCGTTCCTCTGGTCGTTGACATCCAGAACCACACACAGCACCGCATTTGGGAGGAACCAAGAACGTCTTTGAGGGAAGGAGGAATACAGCATGAACGTGATCGATTCTATCACTAAGGAATACAAGAAGAACGATATTCCGGATTTCCGCATCGGTGACACCGTCAGAGTTCACATCAGGATCATCGAAGGAAACAGAGAGAGAATTCAGGTATTCGAAGGCTACGTTCTGAAGATGCAGGGTGGCGGCATCTCGGAGACATTCACGGTCCGGAGATTATCGCAGGGCATCGGCGTGGAGAAGACATTCCCGCTCCATTCGCCTAAGATCGAGAAGATCGAACTGGTCAAGCGCGGCAGAGTCAGAAGAGCGAAGCTCAACTACATGCGCGAGCGCACCGGCAAGGCTGCAAGAATCAAGGCAGCGAAGTAATGGAAACCACGAATGCATACCAACTGACTGGTATGCATTTTCCATATCAGGAGAAAACATGATCGAACACATCAACTGGTATCCGGGTCACATGAAGAAGACCCGGGAGCTGATCCGGGACAATCTGCGCGCGGTCGATGTCGTGATCGAGATCGTCGACAGCAGGATCCCGGTATCCAGCCGCAATCCGATCATCAAAGAGCTGCTTGCGGGCAAGCAGCGTAGTGTGGTGCTCGGAAAGGCCGATCTCGCGGACGCGGCGGAAACCAGGGCGTGGGAGTCTGTCTTTGCCCGGGAAGGGCACCGGACCCTTGCGATGAACAATCAGACCGGTGACAACGTGCGCAAACTGAACCGGCTCCTCGAGGAGATCCAGGAGGAACGGAACCGTGAGCGCAGCATGACCCGGCCGATCCGGCTGATGATCGTCGGCGTGCCAAATGTCGGCAAATCCTCTCTGATCAACCGGCTGACCGCGAAGAAGAGCACGAAGACCGGTGACAAGCCGGGCGTCACGCGCGGCAAGCAGTGGGTCACCCTGGAGAACGGCATGCAGCTGCTGGATACGCCGGGGATCCTCTGGCCGAAATTCGAGGATCCGCAGGCCGGTCTGAATCTCGCGTTC
>CAYLSR010000330.1:0-2485 GCA_964385855.1 uncultured Mogibacterium sp. | reverse complement strand
GCAAGCTGGGCAGACAGATGTTCAAGAAGCTCAAAGTCTACGCAGGTCCGGAACATCCGCATGCGGCTCAGAAGCCGGAAGAGTACACATTCTAAGGGAAGGGAGGAAAAGAACATGGCTAAGACACAGTATCAGGCAACCGGCAGAAGAAAATCTTCCGTTGCAAGAGTCAGATTACTCCCGGGCACCGGCAGAATCGTGATCAACGGCAAGGATCTCGAAGAGTACTTCGGAACCGAGATCGTCAAGAGAGAGGTCAAGAGACCGTTTGACGTTACCGGCACCAACGGCAAGTTCGACGTCATCGCGAAGGTCGAGGGCGGCGGCTTCACCGGCCAGGCGGGCGCGCTGAGACACGGCATCTCCAGAGCACTCTGCGTCGCGGACGAAGAGGCTTACAGACCGGTCCTCAAGGCGGCTGGATTCCTGACCAGAGACCCGAGAATGAAAGAGCGTAAGAAATACGGACTCAAGAAAGCCCGTAGAGCGTCTCAGTTCTCGAAGCGTTAATCGAAACGGATCAAATGCGAAACCCCCGCAGCCATACGGCTTGCGGGGGCTTTTCGTGCCCGGTTTCAGACTTCCAGCACATGATACCCGTAGCAGTTGATGAGCGTCGTGCCGCACGGATGCTCCGTGACGCGGTCGAACCGCCCGTAATTCAGATGGACGTGCCCGTAACAGTGCCAGCCCGGCCGGAATTCCTCCAGCAGGTCGTTGAAGCACCGGAAGCCCATGTGCGCCAGGTCCGGCATGTCTCCGTGCCGGAAGCTCGGGGCGTGCGTCAGCAGGATGTCCGGGCGCCGGCGGCTCAGGCGGAGCTTCCACCGGAGGCGCCGGACGCGGCGCGCCATCTCCCGCTCGGTGTACATGTCGATGCCCTTGCGGTAGCGCATCGAGCCGCCGAGACCGGCGATCCGCAGGCACCGCTGTCCGGGCCGGTCTTCGGCGGGCTGCCAGCGGCTGTCCGTCACTTCCGCGCGGCCGGTGGCCGGGTCATAGCGGATCTCCACGACCTGCTCGTCGATGTCGAGGCAGCCTTCCGGCGGGTGCTCATCGTAACGGGAATCGTGATTCCCGCGAATATAGAGCACCGGCACGTTCATCATGGTCACGAGGAATTCCAGGTATTCCGGCATCAGGTCGCCCGCCGAAAGGACCAGAGACACCCCGGACAGGATCTCCTGGATCCCCGGGGACCAGTTCCATATCGCGGTCTGCTCGGCATCCGAAACCAACAGGATCTTCATATGCGTTCTCCTCTGCAGCCGCTTCCGCGCGGCTCTGCCTCCGGCTGCTTGCGCAAAGCCGGATCTACGCCTGCTTCACACCGCTGACCTTAACGGCTTCTCTGGCCGTGTCCGTCAGCGCGGCAGCTTCCGGGATCTCTCCGATGACGTTCTCGTGGAGCCAGTCCATCAGGATGATGTCCATGCTCGTGAGCGGTTCGTCCGCTCTGCGCCGGACCGTGCCGTCCTGGCTGCGGAGCTCGCCGTCAAACGGGTTCATCGACCCTGACAGGATGTCCGAGCGCAGGATCTCGACCAGCCGTCTCGTGTACGGCGGGAGGTCGTCGCTCAGTTCAAGGTCCACGACGCCGGAGATCATGCCCCACCAGTAGTTGGTCGCCTGATCCTTCCGGTCCACCAGGCGCGCGTGGTAGGTCCCCTCCAGCAGGGAACGGACGATGATCTCATACAGCCTGCCCCACTTCCAAACCGGCACGGCCAGATTCCGGACGTGCCACATGCCCGAGAGGTCGGTCCCCTTGCCCGGCTCGCTCTTTTCCACGTAGCAGAGGCCGTAGGCGTTGCTGCCGTCCTTGTTGTGCGTCGAATCGATGCCCGAGATCACGTGGATCCCGCGGTCCATCATCAACCACCACCAGTTATTGTCCCTGCGGCTTGACCAGTCCAGGTGGATCCGGACGGTCGGATCCGTCATCGAGGCGCCGATGGCGAACGCGTTGATCCCGGCGATCGTGCCATAGATCGGATAATCCGAGCAGTAGCCGATCCGGTGCGTCCCGTCCGCCGCGGAAAACGTCCCGGCGATGATGCCTGCCAGGAACTTCGCTTCGTAGATCTTGGCATAATACGTCCGGACCGCCTGATGCGCCAGGTTGACCGAACAGTTGAGGAATTCCACATCTTTATACGCGATGGCCGCACGCAGCGTGTCCGTCATCTGCCGCGGAGAGGTGGTGAACACCACGTCGGCGCCCCACGAGACGGCCGCTTCCGCCGCCTTGTCGAAGCTGGCGAACCAGTTCCGCCCTGTCTCCGCGGAGGTATCCGGCCCGTCCGGCATGCCGGCGAGGAAGACTTCCGTCCGCACCAGCCCGCCGTACGCTTCTTCCAGCTGCAGCCGTCCGGCTTCGTGATCGTAGATCCAGTTGGAGTCTTCCGGCGTCCGGTCGTAGATGAACGCGGCCTTCAGGGGATTCCTGACCGACCGGTTCAGCGCCGGCACCACCCTGCCGATG
>CAYLSR010000329.1:0-2514 GCA_964385855.1 uncultured Mogibacterium sp. | reverse complement strand
AAGAACGTGTCGTGCATGAAATACCAGTAGCTCTGGTCGTGCTCGTGCGGCAGCCCGAGATATTCGTCCATGTTGAAGGTGACGACATTGCTGAATGAAAGCTCGCCTGCGACGTTCTGGCGGATCAGCTCCTTATATACTCCGATCGGGGAAGAACCGGTCGGAAGGCCGAGGATAAACGGTCTGTCCGCCTCCGGTCCCGCGTTGTGCGCCCGGATCTTGTCCGCGATGTAGTCCGCGGCCCATTTGCACATCTTGTTATAATCATCCTGGATCACTACTCTCATGGTCATGTACTCCTTTTTTATTACAATACTACAACTTGTGTTGCTTTATTATACCATTGCCGCGCGAGGTCCTACAATACGCGCGGGGCAATTTCCTTGATTTTATACTCCTGTAGGAGTATACTCTATGACAGGAGGAGCTTCGCATGATCAAAAGAATCTACCACGGCTCGCCGCGGATCGTCAAATCCCCAAAATTCGGCACCGGCCGCCCTTTTAACGACTTCGGATTCGGCTACTACTGCACGGAAGATCCCGCGCTCGCGCGGGAGTGGGCCGTCGCCCGGGGCTCGGACGGCTTTGTCAACCGCTACACGATCGAGACGGACGGCCTGCGCGTCCTCAACCTGAACAGTCCGGAGTACTGCGTCCTGCACTGGCTCGCCGTACTGCTCGACAACCGGGAATTCGATGCTTCCTCCTCCGCGGACTACCAGGCCCGCGAGTATCTCCGGGCGACCTTCGCGACCGGGATCCAGGGTTTTGACTGCATCATCGGCTACCGGGCGGACGATGTGAACTTCACGTTCGCGCAGGATTTTCTGAACGGCAGGATCACCGTGCGGCAGCTCCGGGACGCGCTCCGGGCCTCCGGCCTCGGCCGCCAGTTCGTCCTCAAGAGCAACCGCGCGTTCGACCGCATCCTGTTCGACGGCTACGAGACCGTCCGCCATCCGGAAGTCTTCCCGGCCGGGGCTGCCCGCGAACTCAAGGCGCTCCGGGTGTATGAGCGCGCTGTATCGGCGCAGAGCACCGTCCCGGCGGAAGATGACCTCCGCATCACTCAGATCCTCAGCGAGGAGGTGAAGCCTTATGATCCGCGCCTACGATGAACTCCTGCTGCCCCGTTCGGAAGCTTCCCTCGCGGGCATGCTCGACTACGCGGTCTACAGCCTGCACCAGGGCGCGCCGGCGTTCCTGGCGCTCTTCACCGCCTCCGGGCTCGCCGCGCTCGTCGAGCGCGGGGACGTCCGGACGCTCACGGGCCTGTCCGGCGTGGAACTCGCCTGCGAGGTCATGGAGCGCTGCGGGCTCGACTTCGTGAGGGTCCGGCCGAGGTTCACGACCGGGCACAGCAAAGAGTACAGGAGCGGACAGGTGCTCGCGCGCTGCCAGTGGGAGACCGGCCTGACGTTCAACGAGATCCTCCGCGACGTGCCGGTCCAGGAGATCCTCGCGATGATCGAAGAACATCAGCTGGAGGTCCGCCGGCAGCTGATGGACGTGTGGCCGCCCGTGATGAACGCGGACGATCCCGCCGAAAAAGCCCGCCGCGACCGCGAAGCGGTCCTCCGGATCAGCCGCCGGGTCATACAAAAAGTGAGTTCCGCGAAACACGAAACTCACCTGAAAACGATGCGTTTACGAAACGGTCTGAGCCAGAGCCGGCTCGCCGCCGCGAGCGGCGTCCCCCTCCGGACGATCCAGCAGTATGAGCAGCGCCAGAAGGACATCGACCGCGCGCAGTTCACGTACCTCGTGAAGCTGGCAGCCGCGCTGAACTGCGATCCCCTGCAGCTGTACGAGCGGACGGAAAACGCAGAAAACCGGGACCCTACCGGCTGATGATGCTCCCCTGCGCGACGACCTTGAGGTGCTGCCCGTAAGAGCTCTTGCCGTACGCGTCCGCGATGTCGAGGAGCTGCTGCTTGCTGATCCACCCCATCCGGTACGCGACCTCCTCCGGCGCGGAAATCATGATCCCCTGCCGCTTCTCGACCATTTGCACAAACATCGACGCCTCGATCAGGCTGTCCATCGTCCCGGTGTCCAGCCACGCAAACCCGCGCCCGAACAGCTTGACGTCCAGGATCCCCTCCTCCAGATACATCTGGTTGAGCGTCGTGATCTCCAGCTCGCCGCGCTCGGACGGCTTCACCTGATGCGCTTTCCCGCTCACGCCGGCCGGGTAGAAGTACAGACCGGTGACCGCGTAGTTGCTCTTCGGCGCCTTCGGCTTCTCCTCGAGGCTCGTGACCTGCCCGTTTTCGTCAAAGCCGACGACCCCGAACCGCTCCGGGTCCGGCACATAGTAGCCGAAGACCGTGGCACGCCCTTTCTCCTCGGCGTTCTGCACGGATTCCCGCAGGAGCCGGATGAACCCGCTCCCGTAGAAAATATTGTCGCCCAGCACCATGGCCCCGGCTTCCCCACCGAGGAATACCTACCCCAGGATTAACTCCTGCGCCAGCCCGTCCGGGCTCGGCAGCACCTTGTACTGCAGAGA
>CAYLSR010000328.1:0-2540 GCA_964385855.1 uncultured Mogibacterium sp. | reverse complement strand
AGGGTGATCCGGTCCGTGGCGATGGATTCCGGTCCGGGATCAGGATTTGGCACCATGTATCTATTTTAACACAGCGGGCGGATTTTGTCTCGGATCATCTCTGGACGAATCCGCTTTTTTGTGTCTTGTCAACGAAAAAGTGCTCGGGTATACTGGATGGGTAAGGAGGAGGGGACGATGAGGGAGGTCAGATTGGCGCGCAGATCCGGGGAGCAGGAGACCTTTGTGATCCGGCGATGCGCGATGGAGGATCTCGCGAAGATCCTCGCGCTGCAGGAGAAGATCCTCGCGGAGATCCGGGATCCGGCGATTTTCGCGGCGACCGCGGAGGAATCGTTCGTCGAGTCGATCAGAGAGGATTACTGCCTCGGCGCCTTTTGCGGTGAAGCGCTGGCGGCGATGACCCTGATGGTGACCGGCCGGTATTCGGAGAGAAATTACGCGCACTACCTCGCGTATCCGAAGGAGGCTTACGCTTCCTGTGTTTCCATGGATCTGACGATGGTGGATCCGGCATACCGGGGCTATGGGCTCCAGCTCCTTTTTCCGGAGCTCCGGGAGGAGGTGGCGCAAAGGCTCTGCGCGTCGGAGGCGCTGGTCACGATCTCGCCGGACAACGAGCACAGCCTGCACAACCTGATGCGCGCCGGCTACGAGATCGTCTGCACGAAGGAGCTGTACGGCGGTCTGCCGAGGCATGTGCTCAGAAATAGACTGGATCAGACAGGAGAACAGCAGTAGATGAAAAGGATCCCGGAAAGCAGCCGTATATTTTACGAACAGGAAGTCGCGCCGATGATCCGCGAGCGGTTCCAGGCTTACGAGCACCGCATCGCCGCGGGGATCGCCGGAGAAGGGTCGGATTGCCTTGGGTACTTTGACCACATTTCCAGAGACCACGACTTCGGGACAGGGGTCTGCCTGTGGCTGACGGAGGAGGATTACGACCGGATCGGCAGCGTCCTTTCGATTGCCTACCATGAGCTGGCGGAGCGGCATCCCGGGGAATCCGCGCTGACGGACCGCCTACGAGAGCGCAGAGGCGTCATGACGACCCGGACGTTTTATTCGAACATCCTGGGGATCGACTGCGACACGGCGTCCGGCGGGCTGACGGAAGAGCAGTGGTTTACGCTCGATCACACCTGCCTCGCGACGGCGGTGAACGGAGCGGTCTTCCGGGACGACCTCGGGGAATTCACGAGGTTCCGGGAGATGCTCCTCCGCTATTATCCGGACAGCGTGTGGAAGGTCCGCTTAATGGAGGAACTGCACTTCTACGCTTCCTCCATCCAGATCAACTATGCCAGGTGCATGTCGCGCGGGGATCTGGTGGCGGCCGAGACGTGCAGGCTGCGGGGGCTGGAGTCCGCCATGCAGCTGTTCTTCCTGCTGAAGCGGGTGTATCCGCCGTATTATAAATGGACGTACCGGGCACTCGCGGAACTGGATGAGACCGGCCGGTTCGCATGTCTCATTCGGGAGCTGGCGGGCACCGGAAGCGATCTTTCCGCATGGGAAGGCAAGCAGTATCATCCGGATGTCCTGAACCTGGAGGACCGGGTGGTCGTCCTTGCGGAGGAGATCGCGGAGGAGATCCTCGCGGGTCTGCGCCGGCTGGGACTGACGCGCGGGATGGATCCGTATCTGGAACGGTATTGTGATGAGATCAGAAGATCTTTTAGGGGGCAGAGATGAATATCATTAAAAAAAGGATCGCAGAGAAGGGATATGCCGCGGGGACATTTGTCGGCGTATCGACGCCGGAGATCATCGAGGGGATCAGCCGTTCCGGGCTGGATTATATCATCATCGACACGGAGCACGGGCCGTACGATACGATGCCGATGAGCGACCTGATCATCGCGGCGACCAGGAGCGGGCTGTCTCCGGTCGTCCGGATCGCGGACGTCACGCACAAGGAGATCCAGCGCGCGGTCGACAACGGGGCGGAAGGGATCATCGTCCCGTGCCTGCGGGACGTGGAGGAGTTCCGGCGGGTCGTCGAACTCGGGAAGTTCCCGCCGATCGGGAAGCGGGGCTTCATGTGGAGCCGCGGCAGCGGGTTCGGGCAAGAGGACTGGGCCTCCGGAGGCATGGAGTCCTACATGCGGAACAGCAACGAAAAAGTCCTGCTGCTGCCGCAGTGCGAGACGGTGGAGGCGCTGGAGCACATCGAAGAGATCGTCCGGATCGACGGGATCGACGGGATCTTCATCGGCCCGTTCGATCTGTCCATCTCCATGGGGATCCCGGGGGAATTTGACAATCCTGTATTCGAGGAAGCAGTGGAGCGGATCCTCCGGGCTTGCAAGGAGGCCGGCAAGCTCTGCGTGTACTTTTCGCTAAAGCCGGAGGATGCAGGGCAGGCGGTCCGCAGGGGATTCGACGCGGTTGCTGTCAGCATGGACATCTTCATCCTTGCGGACGCGTATCGCGAGATGACGGACAAGATCGCAAAATCGGCAAAGAAGCAGGACTGAATAAGATAGTGTCAACTGACCTATGAAAACGAGACATGCTGACGCCAGTCTCGAAGG
>CAYLSR010000327.1:0-2550 GCA_964385855.1 uncultured Mogibacterium sp. | reverse complement strand
GTGAAGACATATCCCTGACACACGACACTGTGATTGACGGGGAAAGCGGAGAGATCAAAGAAAGAGAAGATGAGATCGTCGCGGCCAAGAGCGCGGTCGACGAAGAAATCGACCTGACGCTCCCGGGAACCACCGTTCCGCAGGGCGCGCTTCATCCGATCACACAGATGGCGTATGACCTCAATGAAGCCTTCCTCTCCTTGGGCTTTGAGGTCTTTAGCGAGGATGACATCAGCAGTGAGCAGTATGCTTTTGATAACCTGAATTTCCCGGCGGACCACCCGGCGAGACAGTCGATGGACACGTACTGGCTGGAAGGGACCGAGGACAAGCTCGGCAACGAGCGCCTGTGCCTCCGCCCGCACCTGACCGGCGGTTCCGTCCGTTATCTGCAAAAGTACGGCGCGCCGGCCCGCTTCGTGTATCCGGGCAAGGTCTACCGCAACGAGAATACAGATGCGCGGCATGAACGCGCGTTTTTCCAGTACGAAGCGCTGATCGTGGACAAGGACGTCACGTTCTCGTCCGGCAAGGTCATGATCCAGGCGCTTCTGGAGAAAGTCTTCGGCAAGAAGGTCAACGTGAGGATGAGAGAGGGATTCTTCCCGTTCACATCGCTCGGCTATGAGATCGACATGGAGTGCCAGGTCTGCGGCGGCAAGGGCTGCCGTGTCTGCAACCAGAACGGATGGATCGAAGTCGCTCCGGGCGGCGTGATCCAGCCGAACGTGCTTCGTTCCGCCAACCTCGACCCTGATGTCTGGACCGGTTTTTACATCAACATCGGTCTGGACCGGTTTGTCATGATGCGGTACGGAATCGACGATGTCCGCTTCTTCCACAGCGCGGATCTGAGATTCCTGCAGCAGTTCAAGTAATCAGGGGAGGGAACGAGAATGAAAGTGTCTTTGAATTGGGTCAAAAAATACATCGACCTGCCGGAAGATCTGACGCTCAAGCAGCTGGCGTACGATCTGACGATGCGCACGGTCGAGATCGAGCACGTTGAGGACATGGCGGCGAAGTTCCACGATATCGTCGTCGGACAGATCCTCGAGGTCCGGAGCCATCCCAACGCGGATATGATCAAAGTCTGCATCACGGATATCGGTGAGGATGAACCGAAGCAGATCGTCTGCGGGGGCGCCAACCTCTACGCGGGCGAGAAAGTCGTCTGCTGCAAGCCGGGCGCGGAAGTGTACTGGCACGGCGAGGACAAGCTGATCCCGATCAAGCAGTCCAAGGTCCGCGGAGTCCCTTCGTACGGCATGATCTGCGGCGCGTCGGAAGTCTTCCTCGAGCAGATCTTCCCGCCTGCGGATGAGCGTGAGATTGTCGATCTCAGCGCGTATGACTGCTATCCGGGCCAGAGCGTCGCAGAAGTCGTCGGCATGGACGACCACGTCATCGAGATCGACAATAAGTCGCTGACCAACCGCCCGGACCTGTGGGGCCACTACGGCATCGCGCGCGAACTCAGCGCGATCTACCGCGTGCCGCTCAAGCCGCTGCCGGAGGTGGACGTCGATCTTCAGGCGCTGCCGGCATACCGGGTCGACATTGAAGCGCCGGACAAGTGCCCGCGCTACGCCGCGATCAAGATCGAGAACGTCTATGACAAGCCGTCTCCGATCTGGATGAAGACCGCGCTGCTGCACGGCGGCATGCGGCCGATCAACGCGATCGTCGATATCACCAACTACGTCATGCTGGATGTCGGACAGCCGGAGCACGGCTTCGACAGCACGCATGTCGGCGGAGAGCACATCATCGTCCGCAATGCGAAGAAGGACGAAAAGCTGGTTCTGCTCGATAAGGCGCTCCTCGATCTGACCGAGGACGATCTGGTCATCTGCGACCAGGCGGAACCGATGGCGCTCGCCGGCATCCGCGGCGGCATCAAGGATTCGATCCTGCCGGAGACGACCAGCGTCGTGATCGAGATCGCGAACTTCTCCGCCGGAACGATCCGGAAGACCGGCAAGCGGTTCGATGAGAAGACGGATGCCGGAATCCGGTACGAAAAAGGGCTTGACACCCAGCGCGTCGATCAGGGGATCGCGCTGACGCTGCAGCTGTTCCGTGAGATCTTCCCGGACTGCAGGGTAACTGCGTTCGGAGATTCCTATGCGGCGGAGACGCCGAAGCAGATCATCGAGGTGACGCAGGAGTTCCTGGATTCCAGGCTCGGCAAGGTCATCCCGCAGGAGGAAGTCGAGGATATCCTCGTGCATCTCGGCTGCGAGGTGACGTTCGCGGACGGCATCTATCGCGTCGCGTGCCCGACCTGGCGTTCGACCGGCGACCTCATCTATATGGATGACATCGAGGAGGAGATCGCGAGGATCCTCTGCTACGAGAGCTTCGAGGTCAAGCCGCTGCCGGTGCGCTTCCATCACGCGATCCACCAGCCGAAGTTCACGCTGGACCGCAAGATCCGCGAGTATCTGGCGTTCCGCTGCGGATTCTACGAGATCTTCACCTACCCGTGGATCGATGATTGTGCCCTTGATCTGCCGAAGGTTCACTTCCCCGAAGGTGCGGGAATCC